>CAYXBH010000080.1:0-5158 GCA_964463185.1 uncultured Azospirillum sp.
GTAAACAGGTAGATGTTTTTCAGGCTTATAACGAAAACGGTAAAATGCTAGTTGCCCAATATTCGATTATCCATGACGATGCCCGTTCAACCGTGATTAAAACCCAACTTTTGGATGGACATCCGTATACGACGGTAGTCGAAATAAACGGTGAAAACACAGAAGTTCGCGAAGCGAAGAACGCACAGCAGGCTCTGCATGAAGCCTTGAAAAAAAGATCGGAAATTCCCGACAAAAGCACCAAAGGGCTGGAAGAGTCGCAAAAAATAGAACTGGGAGACAATGACGATAACAAAGAAGAGAAAGAACAGTCTGATGAGCAGGAAGGAACAAACAGGACGGATAAAGTCCGTAGTTCTACTTTCCGTGGTAAATATTGGCTGGAAAATGATGTCAACGGTAATCCCCAGCTCAAACTCCGGATGTCCGATCCAAACCAGATACGGGCCGACCGCATGCTGGTGAGGGAATTCCAAAGCACTATCCGCGGAGGTGGCGGTCATTACAGCGCTCTGGGAGGAGCCCTGACATCGGATAACTACGGATCTGAACACCGTGATAATCCGGGAACTTCCGGAATTATGATCAAATGCGAATACC
This sequence comes from uncultured Azospirillum sp., assembly GCA_964463185.1. GTDB lineage: Bacteria > Pseudomonadota > Alphaproteobacteria > RF32 > CAG-239 > JAFUYI01. The sequence goes on from CAYXBH010000080.1 coordinate 601, forward strand.
TGGCGCAGACGTTAGCACGCAACGAGGCCGTTTATCAGGATATGGAACACAGGATTGAAAACGGAGAAAAGCTGTCAGAGATGGAAATGAAATGGCGCCGGAATTATGAAAGAGATTTGGAAAGAATCTGTGTAAGTCGCGAAAACGGGCGTCTGGTATATGAACCCGTACAGATGGCTTCCCGCTCGTTGTTAAACGAGCCTGAAACCAAAAGAAATCAAAACGGGAGCCGGGTTTATTCTCTGGATGAAGAAACACCGCAGGCCACGGAGTTGCGTAGCGGACAGACGGATCAAAACGGCTATACCTATCTGGAAGATAATGGCGTTAAATTTTCCTATCGCTTGGATGATGATGGCGGGATCACATACAGTAGCAATGCAACCATTTCCGTTGACCAAGGAGTTTTGCGCGCCATTCGTTCGCAATACGAAAATCAGTTTCTGACACCTGCTGAATCGGCCAGTAGTCTGAGAACAGCCATAAGTATTACAAAGAACGAGGTTGTTTACGATTATCTGCAATCTCAATCAGCAGATAGAGACCTGAGCGATGCTGAACGAAAATTTATGCTGAAACACGAACAGCAACTGGATCAAAACGGTCTGACGCATGATGTTAATGGAGAAATCGTTAAACAAAATGCGTACGGAGATATGGCTCGGGCAAGCGTAAGGCGTAATCGGGAATACGGAGACTGATCCCGTTAATGGAAAATAAAAAAAACAACGTCCGGAACACTCTCTGGACGTTGTTTTTTATACCAGCAGGACGGCCAGCGGTTTTTTCCTGATTTTTATTTCCCATTCGGTAGCCGTTTTAATTTCAGGGAAAAATTGTTTATCAGTTGGGCAGGATTAAAAGGAGCGGTGCTGATTATCTTAGCGACATATCCTCTGATGATCGGTTTTCCAGATTCCCAGTATCTGTTTAACCTGATTTTTTCCTGGTTATCAGTTCGGTGCTTTTGCAGGGCAAAACGTTACCCTATCTGGCGGCGGGTTTTGATCTTTATTATTTGTCGGGCAAAGAAGAACGCCCCGCCGTAAAGCGGAGCGCCGAACCTTCCGCCGGTAGTTGATTGGGGGGCAAGACTAATTGGGGGCAGAAAATTCTATGCAGATTATATAGTAGTTTTGCCCTGGTTGCAAGAGATGAAACTAAAAAACTTGAAAAAACGATGGACTAATCGCGGTTAAGCGATTAAACTTTGATCCGGTTTTACAAAAACAAGGCGTTTGACATGAAAATCGGAGTATTTGATTCCGGCCTCGGCGGACTGGTGATCACCAAAGCTTTTATTGAAAATATGCCGGAGTACGACTATCTGTACTACGGGGATTCCCGTCATTTGCCGTATGGGGAAAAAACCTCCGGGCGGATTCTATCTTATACCCTGAACGCCATGCGCTATATGATTTCCCGCGACTGCCGGCTGATTATCATTGCCTGCAATACCGCCACGTCGATTGCCCTGCGCTATATTCAGCAGCGTTTTCTTCCGGCGGAAACACCTAATGTCAAAGTTCTGGGGGTGGTAATCCCAACGGTGGAAGTTGCGGTTTCCGGCCAAGCCGGCAAAATCGGGGTCATTGCCACTTCCGCCACCGTTCGCTCGCATATCTACCGGACCGAACTGCACAAATTAAACCCCTCGCTTGATGTTTTGGAAACTGCCGCGCCTGAACTGGTGCCGGCGATCGAAAGCAATAATTTTACCCGGGTGGAAAAAATTGCCCACGCCTATGCCACGCGTTTTTCGGATTGCGACAGCCTGATTCTCGGCTGCACTCACTATCCGCTAGCCAAAAATTATTTCCGCGCAGCGCTGCCGGACGTTCAGGTCGTTTCGCAGGATGAACTGATGGCCGGCAAGCTGGCGGACTATCTCTGCCGCCACCCGGAAATAGAAGCGGAGCTCACCCGCGGTGGCAGCCGGCGTTTTGAGGTCAGCAACCTGAGTCGTTATGCGCAGAAAGTGGCAGCTCGTCTGTTCCCGGAAATTCCGATTCAAAAATCTGCCGGTGCCTGAAAAGCGGGCAGCTCTTGCAATCGGCGGCAGATTTACCTACATACTAATTTAGTTGACAATATTTTAAGGAAATTTCATGACCACTATTTTATGTGTGCGCAAGGGTTCGGAAGTTGTCATTGCCGGTGACGGCCAGGCAACTCTCGGTGAAACCGTGATTTTTAAGTCAAAGTCGGTAAAAGTGCGTCGTATCGGCAACGGTAAAATCATTGCCGGTTTTGCCGGCGCGGCGGCCGACGGCATCACCTTAATCGAACGGTTGGAGGGCAAGCTTGAAAAATATGCCTGGCAGTTGAAACGGGCAGCCGTCGAACTGGCCAAAGACTGGCGGATGGACAAATATTTGCGCCAGTTGCAGGCGTTTATGATTGTGGCCGATAAAGAAGTGTCGCTGGTCATTTCCGGCACCGGCGAGGTTATGGAACCCGACGACGGCATTATCGGCATCGGTTCCGGCGGCAACTATGCCATGGCGGCAGCAAAAGCGCTTTATGACATAGAAAGTCTTTCGCCGGAAGAAATTGCGGTCAAGGCCATGAACATAGCCGGCGACATTGATGTTTACACCAACCATAATCTGATTATTGAAAAGGTTTCTTCCGATGAGCAGCGTTAATTTCAGTCCCCGTGAAATCGTATCCGAGCTGGATCGTTTTATTATCGGCCAGAACGAGGCCAAAAAAGCAGTCGCAATCGCTCTCCGTAACCGTTGGCGGCGTGCCCAGGTACCCGAGCGTCTGCGTGAGGAAATCGTGCCTAAAAATATTTTGATGGTCGGCCCGACCGGTGTCGGCAAAACGGAAATTTCCCGCCGGCTGGCACGGCTGGCCAAAGCGCCGTTTATTAAAGTGGAAGCCACCAAGTTTACCGAAATCGGCTATGTTGGGCGCGACGTGGAATCAATTATCCGCGATCTGGTGGATATCGCCATCAATGCCACCCGGCAGAAAATGCGGAGAGAAGTCAGCGAAAAAGCGGCGATTGCGGCCGAAGAGCGGATTTTGGAAGCGCTTGTCGGCGTTTCTGCCAGCGATGAAACCAAACAGAAATTCCGCAAAATGCTGCGGGAGGGAGTGTTGGCCGAACGGGAAATAGAAATCAGTGTAATCGACACCGCCTCAAACACCATGCCGACGATGGAAATTCCCGGTATGCCCGGTGCCCAGATGGGGATGATTAGCTTGGGCGATATTTTGGGCAAATCGTTCGGCGAAAAGTACAAAAACAAAAAAATGACGGTTGCCGATGCCGAAAAACTGGTGCTGCAGGAAGAAAGCGACAAACTGCTTGATAACGAAAAAATTGTTGCCCGCGCGATTAAGGCGGTGGAAAACGACGGTATCGTTTTCATTGACGAGATTGACAAGATCTGCGGCAGCGACGAGCGCCGCGGCGGTGATGTTTCCCGCGAGGGGGTTCAGCGCGACCTGCTGCCCCTGATTGAGGGCACCACCGTGTCAACCAAACACGGTATGGTTAAAACCGACCACATCCTGTTTATCTGTTCGGGCGCCTTTCATTTGTCCAAACCGTCCGATCTTTTGCCCGAGCTGCAGGGACGCCTGCCGATAAGGGTAGAGCTGCAGGCTCTGACCCACGACGATTTCGTGCGTATTCTGACCGAGCCGGAAGCCAATCTGATTGAGCAGTATCAGGCGCTGCTGGCAACCGAAAACTTTACGCTTGAGTTTGAGCCGGCAGCAATCGACAAGATCGCCGACATTGCCGTGCAGATAAACGAGAACGTGGAAAATATCGGCGCCCGCCGTCTGCATACGGTGCTGGAAATTTTGCTTGAAGATATCAGCTTTACCGCTTCCGACCGCAACGGGGAAAAAGCGGTCATTACCGCCGCCATGGTGGAAGAAAAGCTGGCCTGTTATACCAAGTCCGGCGATTTGTCAAAGTTTATCCTTTGATGCGGCGGCTCGGCGTTTACATCCACTGGCCTTTTTGCCGCAGCAAATGCCCGTACTGCGATTTTTTCAGTCGGGTAAAAAAAGATGTCAACCAGACGGAAATTGTTGACGGCTATCTGACGGATCTGGAATATTACCGCGGCCTGAATGACGATTATGAGGTCGAGTCGGTATTTTTCGGCGGTGGTACCCCCTCGCTGATGGAGCCGGCGCAGGTTGCCCGCATCTTAGATAAAATCGCCGCTCTCTGGCCACTGGCCGAAAAAACGGAAGTTTCGCTTGAGGCCAACCCCAACACCGGCCGGCCGGGGCTGTTTGCTGATTTCCGCGCGGCCGGTATCAACCGCCTGTCGCTCGGCGTGCAGGCATTAAATGACGCGGATCTGAAGTTTCTTGGACGGACGCATGATGCCAAAGAGGCGCTGGCCGCCGTCGATTCGGTATTAAAAAACTTTGACAATCACTCGCTTGACCTGATTTACGCCCGTCCCGGACAAACGCCGGCCGCCTGGGAAAAAGAGCTTGAGCAGGCTCTGTCGCTGGGAACAAAACATATATCGCTTTATCAGCTGACGATTGAGGGAAATACCGTTTTTACCAAAAAGAA
>CAYXBH010000081.1:0-5031 GCA_964463185.1 uncultured Azospirillum sp.
CGGAATCTGTGTTTCCACCTGTCCTGCGAAAAACAAAGCCGACCCGAGCAAGAAGGCGATCAATATGGATAAAATAGAAGAATATCTGGAAGAACAGGTTGCCTGCTGGAATTTCTTTGAAACCCTGCCTTATGTAAAACGTACGGAAGTTGCAAAGAATCTGCCGAAGACCACCCAGATGATTCAGCCGCTGTTTGAATTCTCCGGTGCCTGCGCTGGTTGTGGCGAAACGCCTTATGTTAAGCTTTTGACCCAGTTATTCGGCGACCGTATGGTTGTTGCCAATGCAACCGGCTGCTCGTCGATTTATTCCGGCAATCTGCCTACCACACCTTATGCCAAAGACGAAAAAGGTCATGGTCCGGCCTGGGCGAACTCGCTGTTTGAAGACAATGCAGAGTTTGGTCTGGGGATGAGATTTTCTATTGATCAGCAAACCTCTTTTGCCAAACAGCTGCTTGAAAGCCTGAAAGACAAAATCGGCGGTGAACTGGTTGAGAAAATTTTGAGCAACCCGCAGTCGAGCGATGCGGAAGTCGATGCTCAGCGCGACAATGTCAAAGCTCTGCGCGAAAAACTGAAATCGGTTGCCGGCGAAGAAGCCAAACACTTGAGCGAACTGGCCGATTATCTGATTAGGAAATCAGTATGGATTTTGGGTGGCGACGGCTGGGCCTATGACATCGGTTTTGGCGGTCTGGATCATGCGATTGCTTCCGGCAAAAACATCAATATTTTGGTTATGGATACGGGGGTTTACTCCAATACCGGTGGTCAGCAGTCGAAGGCAACCCCGATGGGGGCGTCGGCCAAATTTGCCACAGCCGGTAAATCTTTGCCGAAGAAAGATCTGGGTATGATTGCCATGTCTTATGGTAATGTTTATGTTGCGCAGATTTCGGTCGGTGCCAACGATATGCAGACGATTAAGGCTTTGAATGAGGCCGAGGCCTATGACGGTCCATCGCTGATCATTGCCTACTCGCACTGTATTGCCCAGGGCTTTAATCTGGCAGATGGTCTGCAGCACCAGAAAAATGCGGTAGAAACCGGTAGCTGGCCGCTTTATCGCTACAATCCGGAAAACGTTAAAGAAGGCAAAGCGCCATTGATGCTTGATTCGAAGGCTCCGAGCCGTCCGCTTTCCGATTATATGTCGAATGAAACACGTTTCCAGGTTGTCAACAAGATGAATCCGGAACGCTATGAGACCCTGCTCAACAAGGCTCAGGAAAACGTTAAAGAAAAACGCAGTCTGCTTGAGCATATGGCCGAGTACAAAGTTGAAGAAGAATCTGCTTCTTCAGCAGCGGAATAACGGTTGGGCTGATATAAAAAGCCCAAAGCATGAAAAAGAGAGGTCAAAGGCCTCTCTTTTTTGTGTACAGAAAACTTCGGCCAGTACGGGGAATCTTTAGGTTTTGATTTTTAGGCGTTTTACCGGCTTGATAAATGTAAAGGCATTAACAGACCGCAATTGAAAGTTATTGAGCGATGAATTTAAAATATGTTATGTGGTCGGTGAGTATATTGCAGATGCACAGATACGGGATTGTTGTCTGCGACGAGGTGGCCGTCAGCGAGCTGAAAGCCGACAGCGTGCGCTATTTTAAGGATATAGAGTGGCGCAAGGTGCCGTATGACGATTGAGCGCGAGGCTTTTTTGCTTGCCAAGCGGTAATTTTTTCCCTATATTCCAGACAAATTGCAAGGGAAAACAAAATGGTTGAAGTGGTAACGCTTGGCTGCCGCATAAACAGCTATGAGTCTGAAATATTAAAAGAAAAATTTACCGCCATTGATAATCTGGTGATTGTCAACACCTGCGCGGTTACCCGTGAGGCCGAACGCCAATGCCGGCAGACGGTGCGCAAGCTGCGCAAGGAAAATCCACAAGCCAAAATCGTGGTAACCGGCTGTGCCGCACAAATCAATCCGCAGTCTTTTGCACGGATGCCGGAGGTTGATCTGGTGCTCGGCAACCGGGAAAAAGCGGAACTTGAAAGATATATTGGCGGCGAGATGAGCGAAAAAACGATTGTCGGCGATATTTTCAGTTATGACAGATATGATGACTATGTGATTACCGGTTTTGAGGGCAGGGAACGCGCCTTTGTGCAGATACAGCAGGGCTGCGACCACCGATGCACCTATTGTATTGTGCCGTTTGCCCGCGGCAACAACCGTTCGGTGCCGGAAGATGAGGTGCTGCGGCAGATTGAGGTGCTTCTGTCCCGGGGTTTTAAGGAAATCTGTTTGACCGGTGTTGATGCCTGTTCTTATAAGCCGTCGTTTGCGAGGTTGGTCAAAAAGATTTTGCAGACTTTTCCCGAATTGCCCTCATTGCAGTTTGGCTCGCTTGATCCGGCGGCGGTTGATGATGAGTTTGTCGCTTTGGTCGGGCAATATAAAAATATTTATCCGCATTTCCATTTGTCGGTGCAGTCGGGGAATAACCTGGTGCTGAAAAGAATGCGTCGCCGGCACAACCGCGAAGATGTTATCAGTTTGTGCGCAAAGATCCGTGCTGTGCGACCGGAGGCGACTTTTGGTGCCGATTTTATCTGCGGTTTTCCGACCGAGAGCGAGGAGGCTTTTGCCAATACGATGCGACTGGTCGATGAGGCGGGTATTGACCGTCTGCATGTGTTTCCGTATTCCGAACGGCCGGGGACGCCGGCTGCGCTGATGCCGCAGGTGCCGATGGAAATCCGCCGCGAGCGGGCAAAAAAACTGCGAGAAAAAGGAGAAGTTGTTGATGGCTAGCTGGATAGAAAAACTGGGGTTGGGGTTAAAAAAATCGTCGCAGAAAATCGGCGGTGGCATCAGCTGCATATTTACTAAAAGAAAACTGGACGATGAAACACTTGTGGAACTGGAAGAGCTGCTGATTACAGCCGATATGGGGGTGAAAACGGCGGCTGGGATTGTGGCGGAATTTGGCAAAATACGTCAGGATAAAGAAATCTCTGATCAGGAAATCCGCGAAAAGCTGGCGCTTGAGATCGAAAAAATCCTGCAGCCCTGCGAGCGGCGTTTTGTTGTTGACGGCGACAAAAAACCGTTTGTGATTTTAATGGCTGGGGTTAACGGCGCCGGCAAAACGACCACTATCGGCAAATTGGCGACCAGGTTAAAAAATCAGGGACTGAAAGTTTCTTTGATTGCCGCGGATACTTTCCGGGCGGCGGCGGTTGAGCAGTTGAAAGTGTGGGGCAGCCGTGCGGGCGTGCGGGTGTTTTCGGGAGCAAACGGCTGCGACAGCGCGGGGCTTTGTTTCGACGGGCTGAAAAAAGCGATTGAAGAAGGTGATGACGTGGTGTTTGTTGACACCGCCGGCCGGCTGCAAAACAAAAGCGGTCTGATGGATGAGCTCAAAAAAATGGTGCGGGTGATGCAAAAGGTGATTGCCGATGCGCCGCACGAGTGTCTGCTTGTGCTGGATGCTACCACTGGACAGAACGCGCTTTCCCAGGTGGAAATTTTTAAGCAATGCGTGCCGCTTTCCGGGCTGGTAATGACCAAGCTTGACGGTACCGCCAAGGGAGGTGTTCTGGTCGCGATTGCCGGAGAAACTGTGGTGCCGGTTTATTTTGTCGGGGTCGGTGAGGGAACAGACGATCTGAACGATTTTGATGCCCGAGCCTATGCACGTGCGCTGGTCGGGTTGTAGATGTTTTTGTGAAAGTTTTTAAAGATCCCGTTTTCTGTCGGAAAGCGGGATTTTTTGCGCTTTACAAATAGTTGACAAAAAACGGGTAAAGTGTTATAATAAAAATGTTGAAATAAGTGTATGTTCATTATTAGGTTGGTTTTTAGGTTGTTGTCAAAGGTTAAGTTTTTTAGCTTTAAGACGATGATTGGAATGTTGGCCGAATTGAAGTAACTCTTAGATTAGGCAGTTTTTCGGATGGTTTTTCCATCGTGATGTTTAACATCGTTTCCCGGAAAGCTTATCAATATTATCCCAATCGGAGACTTGGGCGCCATTAAAAAATTTTTAACTATGGCAACAAAAAACATTTCAGTGAGTGTAGCAGTATTAAACGTTTTGAACGTTTGTGGCAAGGCGATTGAGACATTGGCACTTGTAATTGCTGCCACTATCTTTGTAGTGTGTATGACTATTTTCTGGTTTAATCCGGTGATCTTCATACCTGCGTGTCTTATTGCCCCGCGCCAGGCGGCCAGTAGTCTTTATAAACTGGATATTCCATTTTATAATTTTTGGCAAGCCGTGTATGGCTGGTGGGTGGCGCTTCTGCCGATGTGGTGGAAGAAACACTTTATCCAGGCAAGAGGGGTAGGGGATTATCCTCCTTCTGTTCAGGTGAAGTATTTCTTTACAGGCCTGGAAGCCTCTGAGAAGGTCATTAAAAATATGACATCTGAAGGAATGGATATGCTGTGGCAGGCAGACAACGGTGTTCGTCTTTTGCTGGTACAAAATGGTTATCAGCCGTCGGCTGATCAGCTCGATCAGCTTGACAGTGTGATGCTCAGCCATGTGGTGCAGGCATTACCCCATCACCGGACAGTATCAAATGATATACTGTTGCTTCTACTGGACAGAAAAGTGACAGATAAGTTTCTCGCCTTTGTGGCGAATAACGGACTGTCGTCGAAGATGATCTACAAGGTTTTTAATTCTAACGATGCAAAACTGATGGAGGACACTCGAGAAGCACTGGAGTGCTTTTCTGAAAAGCAGACAGTGCGTCGCACCCAGACCGGAGGAACTTACGGGGGGGCTGATACTGAAGAGTGGCAGCTTTTCCTTGATGAAAAGAAAGGAAAAAGGCTGTGTTTGGCAGCAGAATGCGAAATGAGTACCTGGCAGTATGAATATTTTCATCGCGCCGGTTTTTCGTTGTCGGAAGAGGGCATTTGTTCTTTCCTCGCAGGAGGGGATACGGCAATGTGTCGGCTTGTTCTGCAAAACGAGCCGGAAAAAAGCTTCAATGCCAAGGCTCAGGCTTTGATTGCTGCAAATCCGAAGCTGAAAAGGTTGCAGCTTACTGCCAAAAAAAG
>CAYXBH010000082.1:0-5015 GCA_964463185.1 uncultured Azospirillum sp.
GGATTCCTGATGACCGACAATCTCATAATCAAAACTGGCATAACCACTAGTAATGGATTTCAGCCGATCGTAAAAATCAAAAACAATTTCGTTTAAGGGAATTTTGTAAACCACCATTGCCCGGCTGCCGGCATATGTCAGCTCTTCCTGCGTGCCCCGTCGATCGTTGCAGAGTTTTAAGACCGCGCCGAGATATTCGTCGGGCACCAGAATGGTTGCACGCACCACAGGTTCCTCAATCGCGCGAACGGTTGAAAGATCGGGCATATCGGCCGGGTTGCACAACGTCTGTTCGCTGTCATTGGTCAGGTGCAGGATATAAGCCACCGACGGCGCAGTGGTAATCAGATCCAGGTCAAACTCACGGCTCAGGCGCTCCTGGATAATCTCCATATGCAACAGACCGAGAAAACCACAACGGAAACCAAGCCCGAGCGCAGCCGAATTTTCGTTTTGATAATCAATGCTGGCATCATTCAGTTTCAGCTTGGCCAGCGCGTCTTTCAGGTTTTCGTACTGGCTGCTGTCAACAGGGAAAATCGAACAGAAAACAACCGGCACCGACGGCTTAAAACCGGTAAGTGGCTTGTCGCAGGGAGTGCGGTTGTCGGTAATGGTATCACCGACCCGGCAGTCGCCAACGCTTTTGATGCTGGCGGTAATAAAACCGATTTCACCGGGATAAAGCGCTTCAATATCCTGCATTTTCGGGGTAAAAATGCCCACCTTGTCAATCTGATAAACGGCATTGTTCGACATCATGCGGATCTGCTGTTTTTTTCGGATAACACCGTCTTCAACCCGCACCAGGATAATAACCCCAAGATACGAGTCATACCAGCTGTCAATCAGCAGTGCTTTCAGGGGGGCTTTTTCCTCTCCTTCCGGTGCCGGCAGGCGGGTAACGATAGCCTCCAGCAGTTCTGGCACACCCAGCCCGGTTTTGCCAGAAGTTTCCACCGCGTCCGAAGCATCAAGACCGATCACGTCTTCAATCTGCCGACGGACTTTTTCCGGTTCGGCCGACGGCAGGTCCACTTTATTTAAGACAGGAATAATTTCATGATTATTATCAATCGCCAGATAAACATTTGCCAGCGTCTGCGCCTCCACCCCCTGAGTGGCATCCACCACCAGAACAGACCCTTCACAGGAAGCAAGCGACCGACTAACTTCGTAGGAAAAGTCAACATGTCCCGGTGTATCCATCAGGTTGAGCTGATAGGTTTTGCCGTCTTTGGCCTTATAGTCCAGGCGAACGGTCTGCGCCTTGATGGTAATGCCGCGTTCGCGTTCAATCTCCATCGAGTCGAGCACCTGCTCCTGCATTTCGCGGCTGGAAAGCCCGCCGCAATATTCAATCAGCCGGTCGGCCAGAGTCGATTTGCCGTGGTCAATGTGGGCAATAATGGCAAAGTTGCGAATGAGGTTTAAATCGTGAACCATGTCTTTCCTGTGTTGAATTAGCTTACAATTATTCTCAATTAAATAGGGCAAAAAAAAAGATTAGGCAATATAATATTGATAAAGAGCATAAAATATGATAAGAATATATATATAATCCTAACAGGAGATAGAAATGAAAAAAATGATTGATATCGATTTCGGTTCTTCCCGTTATGACAAATTGGTAGAGTTGCGTTATAAAATTCTTCTGGAACCTCTGGGATTGAAGTTTCTGGATATGTACCGCGAAAAGGAAATAGGATACCTGCACATCGGCTGTGTGGAAAGTCTGGACGACAGGCTGGTCGGCGGACTGATGCTGGCACCGGTCAACAATGAGGAAATCCGCCTGATGCAGGTGGCCGTCGATACCAAATACCAGCGCGAGGGCATCGGTCGCGAGATGGTTAAATATGCCGAACAGCGTGCCAAAGAAGCAGGATATTCCAAAATTGTCATGCACGCCATGCTGTCTGTCGTCCATTTTTATGAAAAGCTCGGCTACCATCAGGAAGGCGATATTTTTGAAGAAAACGGCATAACCTTTGCACGGATGGTGAAAAATTTGTAAACGGAACAGCTTATGAGCAGAGATTTTCAGCGGCTGAAAGCAGAACTGACAGATTTTTGGCAGCGACAAAAAGAAAAAGACGAACTGGCCACCAGTTTCGACCGGCTGGTTGATCAGGCTGAACTGCGACAACTAACAGACAAACTGGAAAAGAATTTCCCCAAAGAGGCAACCCTCGGCGACAAATATACCATGTATTTTGCTTATGCCATCATGCCGCCGGAACAACGGACGGCCGAAGACAAAGTCCGCTGGCTGAAACACAGCAAAAAATTTATCAACGGCTGCCCGCCACAGCACAACCTTGCCAACCACCTGCGCAACGTCATCCTTCATCTGCCGGAAATGAACGGCAAAACAGGAGAAACTTTCACCTACGGGAAAAAAGCCCTGAAACTGCTACCGAAAAACTATCAGCGATATGAGGAATGCTACCTGGCAGTGGCAAAAATGGCACGGACAGATTTCCACTTTTTGCTGAACAAGGCAAGAAACGAACCGGACTATCAAAAGCAAATAAGAACATTAGACCAGGCACTTGCACGCCTGACAGACATTCCACCGGGCGAACGCTATAACGGTTTGAACGAATGCATTCGCGCCATGTATCCGGTTTATAACAAAACCGAATGGGGACGTCTGGAACTGCCACGAAAACGCCGGCTGGCCTCCAACCGGATTTTTAAAAGCCTGCCGTGGGAGCTACAATCCGTCATCCGCAACCGTAAACAGGCCAGGGATTGGTTGAACCGTTAAACCAGACAAAAAATCCGAGCAACAAAAAACGCCCCGTTTTTCAAGGGACGTTTTTTATTGTGAATGCCTTTCGGCCTATTCTTCTCCAACATACATGCCAATGGCGCGGGCAGCTTTGACATAATCACTATTGATATTAAGCAGAGTCGTGCCTTCTCTGACCACTTCGTCAATATCAAAATCGTCAACTTTGCTGTTTTTCCAGACAACCATACGGTTAGTTTTACCCTCTTCCAGCAGTTGGACGGCCCTGGCGCCGAAAAGGGTTGCCAGAATACGATCCATCGGCGCCGGGTTACCCGAACGCTGGGTATGGCCGAGGGTAGTAACCCGGGTCTGAAATTCTTTGTAGCGCTTGTTCAGTTCGGCACTCAAATACTGTCCGATACCACCATAAACAGTTTCACCAATTTTATTGGTGGCGGCTGAAACGTGCTGTCCGTCTTCGCGTTTAACACCTTCGGAAACAACAATCAGGGCATGATTGCGACCGGCAGACTTAACAGCTTTTAATTTTTGGATAATCGAATCAATTTTATAAGGAATTTCCGGAACCAGACAGACATCAGCAAAACCGGCCAGCGCAGAATGCATGGCCAGATGTCCGGCATCGCGACCCATAACTTCCAAAATAAGGGCGCGGTTGTGCGAACGAGCAGTCAGTTCAAGCGAGTCGAGCGCATTGGTACAAACCTGGCAGGCGGTAGAGAAACCGACGGATGCATCCGTAATTGGGGTATCGTTGTCGATTGTCTTAGGAATACCGACCATTTTGATACCGGCCATATGGCAATAGTTGCTGACGATGTTCATACTGCCATCGCCACCGACAACAATCAGAGCGTCCAGCCCCAATTCCCGCGCACCTTCGCCAAACTTTTGGGAAAGAGTTTCCATAGATTCCAGCTTGACACCGCTGTTAAGCGACCCCAGATAAGAACCGGAAAGCCGTGGCCAGGGAGTATCGGAAAAGCCGGCTTCAGTCAATACTTCATATTCGAGCGGGCGGTTGGTTAAACCATCGGTGCCAAATTTGATACCGTAAATTTCCCACCCGCGAAGCGTGGCCGCGTTGACGACGGAACGGATTACCGCGTTTAGGCCGGCACAGTCCCCGCCACTGGTTAAAATGCCAATTCTTTTGATTTTGTTCATGCGAAACTCCTGTTTTTAAAATAAATATTGGTTGCTTTTTTAGCATAAATGTGATACATTTCAATACAAATTTACAAAATGTTGTCCGTTAATTTTATTTCAGCGGGCTTTTATTTATAAAACCTAAGGAATGTTTTAATAATGGTTAAAAACGAAAATTTAAGCAAACTGACCCATCAGCTGTGTGAACTGCGGCTGGAGGAAAGGCGGGTATGCTCCGACATCCGCCATCTGGTTGCCAGAAATTCAACAATCGACTTTGCCAGGGCCAAACAGCTCAATAATATGCGTAGCGGTGTTAAAAAGAAAATTGCCTCGATTGAAGCTCAAATTATGCCAAACATTATTGCCTGACGGGCAACAAAGTTGAAAAAAACAGTTGCTTTTGTTTTTTTTGTATGTTAATAAACTGACAATTTTTGAAAATAAAAATTTGAAATGAGGTGATTTAAGTGGTTCAGGTTACTGTTATCGGTAACGATGTCGGTCAGTCTTTAAAAGTGCTAAAGAAAAAAATGCAACGGGAAGGTATTTTCCGTGAAATGAAGCTCCGCCGCCATCACGAAAAAAACTCTGAGAAAAAAGCCCGCCGCCAGGCCGAGGCCATCAGACGTTCCCGCAAGCAACTTCGTAAACGCTTGGATACCGAAGGTTTCTAATCTTTTTGACAATTTACAAAAACACCGCTCCGGCGGTGTTTTTTTGTGTCTACTAAAAAACAGTGCACAATCATTCTGCCCCTCCCTCAATGCCCGGACTTGATCGGGTTTCCCCGTTCTCCCTCAATGTCATGCCCGGACTTGATCTGGGCATCCAGTAAAACATAAGGCCATATTGCCTACTGGATTCTCGGGTCAAGCCCGAGAATGACAGAAAAAACAAAGAGCCAGAGAATGACAAGAAGGGGGGGATAATTCCCGGGATAAAACCCAAGAATGATGTTTTTGTACTATGTCTGACTCTCCCCTCCTCAATGTCCAACCTCCTCCCCCTATGTCATGCACCTGATCGGGCATCCTCGTCCTTCTCCCTATGTCATGCCCGACCTGATCGGGCATCCAGTTAAACATAAGGCCATATTGCCCAC
>CAYXBH010000083.1:0-4941 GCA_964463185.1 uncultured Azospirillum sp.
CGGATGGTACCGTAGCACGATTTGGACTGATTGTCCTGAATAAAATCGTAGTCAATTCCCTGCTCTTTCAAGGCCGCTTTGTTCCAGCTCTCGAAAAAATAGCCGCGGGCGTCTTCAAAAACCCGAGGTTCCACAATATAAACCCCGTCAATCGACGTCTTAGAAACTTTCATGATAGTCCTCGTAAACACGTTTAAGATAATCTTTGTATGTCACACCGTCTTTTAACTCGTCAATCAGCGTTAGTAATTGATCGGAAGAAATGAAACCGCGGCGGTAGGCTATTTCTTCTATGCAGGCAATTTTCAAATCCTGCCGTTTTTCGATAATACCGATAAAATTAGATGCCTCCAGAAGCGACTGCGGCGTTCCCGCATCAAGCCAGGCATTGCCACGCTTCATGGGCAGAACGTTTAAGCGTCCTTCTTCCAGATAAAGCCGGTTTAAATCGGTAATTTCCAATTCGCCACGGGCAGAAGGCTTGAGGTTCCTTGCTTTTTCCACAACGTCCGATTTATAAAAATACAGCCCAACCACCGCATAATTTGATTTCGGTCGCTTGGGTTTTTCCTCAATCGAAACAGCCTTAAAATTCTTGTCAAATTCAACCACGCCAAAACGTTCCGGATCTGATACGTGGTAGCCGAAAACGGTGCCGCCGGGGTTGTTGGCGATTTCGTTTTTAAACAGTTTGAGCTGTTCTCCCATATAAAAAATGTTGTCACCCAATATCAGACAAACATCGTCATTGCTGATAAAATCTGCACCAATGGTAAAAGCCTGGGCAATACCCCTGGGCTCTTGCTGAACTTTGTATGATAATTTCAACCCCAGCCAGGAACCATCACCGAACAATTTTTCAATATTCGGGGTATCCTGCGGGGTAGAGATAATCAATATCTCGCGAATACCGAACAACATCAGGGTGGACAGTGGATAATAGATCATTGGTTTGTCATAAACCGGTAACAATTGTTTGCTGATAACATTGGTCAGCGGATATAGGCGTGAACCACTACCACCGGCCAAAATAATGCCTTTCATATTTAAATCCTTACAGTTATTTAATACCTGACATATTACTCCCAGCCGATGACAAATCAAGAAATTTACCCGTTCTGTCAACAACTCTTCTTTTGGGACGAAATCAATTCGCTGGCGCTCAATTTCCTCCCCTGCCAGAGAAATTAACGTTTTAGGAAATTTTTGATTTCCTTTTTCAAAGTGCGCGACATCAACGGGCCGACATGGCCTTTTTCGGGCACGATAACCAGTTTGGAAGCTGGCAGTGCTTTGTGCAGCCTCCAGGCGCCGATCAGCGGGCAGACCATATCCAGCCGATTGTGGACGATAAGCGCCGGCAAGTGTCTGATGCGGTCAATGTTGTTCATGATTTGATCTGGTTTTAACATAAAAGAGGCGGCCACATAATTGAGATAAATTTTTGTAGAATTTACATCGGCAAGCGTTATCTCTTCTTTACCGAGATGCGGGGAAAGCTGTCCCAAAACGCGTTCGTAACGGCCATACAGGGCAACTGCCCGAACCTGTTCGGATAAATCTGAAGAATTGATCATTTCGGCATACTTGCCCGGCAGGCTTACTCCGCCGGGAATACCTTGCCGCAGTTTATCCATTATATCGGGATAAAACCAGCCGCTGATTTCGTCTAACCAATTGCCCGCCGTTTCGTTGGCTAGAAAAATTTTTGACAGCAACAGCGATTCCACGCGCTCCGGATATTTTTCGGCAAACAAAAGCGCCAACGTCGAACCCCAGGAACCGCCCAGCAGAATGACTTTTTCTTTTACCGACAGATATTCCAGCAGTCTTTCGGCATCGTGCAACAACAGCGCCGTGGTATTGTACGCCATTTCTCCTACCGGCAGAGAGCGACCGCTACCGCGCTGGTCAAAAAATATTATCCGGTAGCGCCGGCGGTCAAAAGCCGCCGCATGATGCAGGCCAGAACCACCGCCCGGTCCACCATGAAAAACCAGCACGGGCTTTCCGTTTTTGTTGCCAGCTTCCATAAACCAGACCTGATGCCCGTCTTCTTCGGGCAGATAGCCCTCATTATAAACTTTTTTGGAAAACCAGTTAAACATGATCATTTACCTTTTCTTTATTTTTATAATTCATATTGACATTATCAGAATAATAATCAAAACGTAAAGGATATTTTCTCATGAGACTGATTATCTCCCCAGATTATGAACAATGCTCGCAATGGGCCGCCGACTATGTGGCCTATAAGATCAAGGCCTCCCATCCGACCAAAGACAAGCCTTTCGTGATGGCCATACCGGCCGGCAGTTCGCCACTCGGAATGTTTGAACGGCTGATTGGTATGTTCCGCAAAGGTAAGCTCTCTTTTCAGAATGTTGTGATTTTCAATATGGACGAATATGTCGGTCTGAGCCCCGAAGATGAGCAGAGCTATCATTATTTTCTGTGGAACAAATTTTTTGACCACATTGACATCAAAAAAAGCAATGTGCACCTCTTAAACGGACAGACAACCGATTTTGCCAAAGAATGCAATTCTTACGAAAAACTGATTCGCAGCTATGGTGGCATAGATTTGCTTGTTGCCGGCGTTGGCGAAGACGGACATATTGCTTTTAACGAACCGGGATCATCGCTTGCTTCCCGCACTAGGGTTAAAACACTGAATAAAAACACAATCAACGCCAATGCTCGTTTCTTTGGCGGCAACACTAATCTTGTGCCAAGAAACGTGCTGACCATCGGTATTGCCACTATTATGGACGCACACGACGTGATGGTTATTGCCAGTGGCGACAAAAAGGCTAAAGCCCTGCACGGGGCAATAGAAGGCAGCATTAATCACATGTGTCCGCTAAGCATTTTGCAAATGCACCCGCACGCCCTGATCATCTGTGACGAAAAAGCAACTTCCGAGTTGAAAGCGGAGACCATCAGTTATTTTAAGGAAAACGAAGAAGTCAAAATACCGCAAAAGCATAAGTAACTCCAAACAAAAAAGCATTTTCGGAAAACCGAAAATGCTTTTTTTCATAAGGACATCCGAAGACGCAGATTCTTTGCCTCTTTGGAACGAAGCCTCCATTTCTCTTCGTATTCCGTAATCAGGGTTTTGTTTCCCATTCTCAGCAGAGCAACTTCGCCCCGCCAGGAAAGAGGAAAACTTGAGAACAGCTTGCGGATGCCTGCGACAAATTTAGTTTTGATCAGGGCTTCTTCCGCATCAACCCACAAAATTTTGTGCAAATCAAGATACTGCAAAGTGAGTTCTTCAATTTCCAAATGCACCAAAGCCAGCTCGTTAAAGCTGTCAAAAGAACTGTGAGCGGCCGACAACAAAATCAGATACACATTTCTTGAAGCAATGAGAAAGGCCAACCCGTCACGTGTCAACACATGAGTTTTGAGATAATTCTCACATTCCGAAAATGAACTGTTTTTAAGGACATTTATATCCCGCTCCACCTGCTCCGGCGTTTCCAACAACTCCGTTATTTCCAGTAAGTATGCCATAATATAAAAATTTATAAGTAATTTAAACATGAGAAGGAGGTACCACAAACAGGAATATATGTCAAGCGGTTACTTACTGCATGGCAATGCTCAACCCGCTCATCAATACAAAACCGGTAAACAGCGTCAGCTCCGATTTTTGTTCTGCGCGGCATCATAGGTTTCGGGTAACACCTCATGACATTTATAAATAGCTAGGCGGCGCCGACCTACTTGCTCCCGCCGTAATGCTCGGAAATTCCGTGCTCATATGCGGCAAAAGGGCGTTTAAGATAACAATCATTACCATATCGATAAAAAAACAACAGAGCCGTTTGATAACAGCCGAACGAAAGCTGACGCAGGCCGAAGAGAGCCGCTTCAAATGAGGCTACCAGCATAATGCCGGTTGCAGTGTTTACATCAGGTTGATGTCGTCTTTGAAATAAGCCGTTTTGATAAAAGTCAAAAAGTCGCCTGCAGTCCTTCTGCAAAAAAATCCGCCATTTTTCCTTCCTGACTTTTTTATTGCCTTAATATAATCCCCAAAAAAGAACTGTGGGCGACAGAAAATTTATGCCCCCCTGTGGATGACTAAAAAACTCCGATTTAATTTTGTCGGGGTTGTTTTTGCTGACCGATAATGCTTTCCGCCAAAATCCGTTTATACAGTTTTTCCCCGTTTTCGGAAACAGCCTTAAACAGTTTTTTGCTTTCTTCCGTGTCTGCTGCCAGAGCTTTGATTTCCGGAATTCCCTGTTCCGGGGTCAGTGAATTTTTAACCCCATTGATCAGAACTTTGGCCGAAAACGCTGTTAAGGCCTGCCCTTCCTGGCTCATTTCGGGGGAAGGATGATATCCCCAGAAGTTGTGTTGATCAACGTCTTTTCCCATATCCCCGACTAAAAAGATGTTGCCCCAACGACCAGGAAAATATGAAAGAGGAATTTCTTCTCTGCTGTTCAGGGAACGCACATATTTTTCAAAATTGTTATAATGACTGACTTCGTCATCTTTAACCGAAGCAAACGACACAAAGGTCGATTTTGACTCTCCTAGCGGACAGTACGGCGACTGCGCCACAACCAGCAACTGGCGCTGGATATTTTCCCTTTCCCGTTTGTCGTACCCTAGTTCTTTCATTTTTTGCTGCATCATTTCCTCTAGTCGAAGCGCCGTGTAGGCACCATGGCAATGTGCCACGATATTTAGCTGGCGGACGCCGGTGGCCGCTTCTTTTTCACTCAGCCGGCGGGTGCCATTGTCCACCGAAATCCGAGGCAAAACAGCCCTGGCAAAAATCTCTCCGACGTACTTCGGGTCTATTGTTTCGGAAGAAAGTTCCTTCTTGATATGGATTTTCCGGCCGTATTTTTCCATCTGTCGGCTGCGGGCATGATTGAGGTTCATAAAATCGCCAAAATCGTAAACAACGCCGTA
>CAYXBH010000084.1:0-4902 GCA_964463185.1 uncultured Azospirillum sp.
GAAACACTGCCGGAATCTTCCATAATTTTAATTTCTTCGCTAAACTGGCACTTAACCGGATCCATTCTTCTCTGCAAATCAATCAAAGCATCGCGCTGTCTTTGCATTTCTTCCGCAGACAAACGCTTGGAAAGCTGCTCTTCAAATCCCGGCAAATTGCGGAGATTGTCGACAGCATCGGCAAAAGCGCGCTCAATCAAAACAATTTCGCCATTATACTCGCCGTCTTCCACTTCTCCGTAGCCAACACTTTTGCCTTTCCACAAAACATTAGTTTTGGTCAGATCCATCAAACGCCAGACCACGGTCATCTCCGACGACCCGACACGTTTGTCTTCTTTTCTAGCCTCGTCCCAGTTATATTCATCACACAGATTCATATAATAATCGGTAATTTCCGCCGTCAGAACATATTCTGGCAACAGGCTGTCAGCTTTCAGACATAAATCGTTCGGAGTTTTAACGATTTTGTAGCAATCGGACATCATATCATCAAAAATTTCAATAAAGCTCATATCCTTCTCAAGAATACGACCTTCGTTTAAAATAGCGTTTTTGGTATCGCGGCGGCAGCCGAAAATGCGAAAACGGTATTTACCGAGCTTACGGGAATAGCCTCCGTTGTCCATGCCGTTTTTAATGCGAAAATCAACCCACTCCAGCTCTAACGGGGCAAAGTCACCGCATTGACGATGAACGGCACTGTAAAGGCTGTCGTCAAATACGATATAATTTTGAATATATTTCGGATTCGGGGTTTGTTCCACCGGACGGCAGGCCGGGCCACTACAGGGTGCTCCACCGAAAATACTGCCATTTTTATCACAGGTTTTGCAAGGTCCTCCACCGAAAATACTACCATCGCGGTCTTTTCTGGTCTGACCATATTCATTCGCATCGCTGAACAACTGCTGCCGGGCAGACATCTGAAACTCGTCCGTACGGGGAGATAAGGTGTAGGCCATCAGCGTATTCCCGCTACAAGTTCCATCCGAAGCTGCCTGAATGCATCCTCCTAATTGCCTGGTTTCCACTGTTTTAACCGGCGGACAGGCGCAATCTTCACCGCTTCCCATCTGAGCCGGACAAGCACAATCTTCAAAAATCGGCGGGCAGGACGTGTTGCCTGACGGGCACTGCGCCGTACCCGGAACGGCATACAGCGCCAATGCAGCGGCAAAAAGAGCTATTTTAAAGATCATCGGTTTCTGCATTATTCTTTATCTCCTAGATTTTATAGTCAGGCATTTTCCATCGCAAAGACAGAGCCTCGGCGATATGTATTCTAAGCAATTTATTTTCATTTTGCAAGTCTGCAATTGTCCTTGCTAACCTTAAAGTTCGATGATAGGCGCGGGCAGACATCCGAACTCTTTCAGCATAGGACAAAAGCAGGGCTTTTGCGTCATTGTCAAGAGCCGCTGCCTGATCCAAAAATTCGCCTTTCAGCTGTGCATTAGTCAAAAGCGATGGGCATCCGAAAGCTGCAAAACGTTTCTTTTGTACCTCGCGGGCGGCTATCACCCGTTTGCGTATTTCCGCCGAACTTTCACCGCAGGCCGCACCGGACAAATCCATCGGTGCAACGGCCGGAACTTCGATCTGAATATCAATCCTGTCAAGAAGTGGCCCCGAAATCCGCGTCCGATATTCTGCCGCGCATTTCGGCGCCCGACTGCACTCCTGCCCAGGAATTCCCAGGTTGCCACAACGACAGGGATTCATCGCCGCCACCAGTTGAACACGGGCAGGGAATACTGTATGAGAACTTACCCTGGAAATTGTAACGCTCCCATTTTCAAGCGGTTGCCTCAGAGCCTCCAGTGCCGAACGGGAAAATTCTGGCAACTCATCCAAAAACAAAACACCGTTGTGAGCAAGTGAAATATCCCCCGGCCGCGCTTTACGCCCACCACCAACCAACGCCGGGGTCGACGCGCTGTGATGAGGATCGCGGAACGGCCGTTCAAAACTGATCAAACCATCTTTTAACTCGCCAGCAACGGAGTGGATCATGCTGGTTTCAATCGCCTCTTCCGTCGTCATCGGCGGCAAAATCGAAGGCAAACGCGCCGCTAACATGGATTTTCCGGCACCCGGTGGCCCCGACATAATCAGGTTATGAGCACCGGCGGCAGCAATTTCCAAAGCTCTTTTGGCCGTTTCCTGCCCTTTGACATCTTTCATATCGGGAAAAACAGATCCTTTTTCCTGCCGCTTGGCAACTGGAAAAGGAATATCCCCATTACCCTTAAAGAAATTGATTAACTGCAAAAGAGAACGGGCGGCCAAAATATTACCTACCCCCGCCCAAACCGCCTCACTACCCTGATTTTCCGGACATATAATGCCATATCCCTGTTTCTTTGCCACCACTGCCGCTGGCAAAACACCGTTAACATCAACCAGACATCCATCCAGCCCCAGTTCACCCAAAACCAGATAGAGTGCCATTTTGTCGGCGCCGATAACTTCCATCCCCGCCAACAGCCCGAGTGCGAGCGGCAAGTCAAAATGGGATCCCTCCTTCAACATATCCGCCGGCGTCAGATTAACCGTAATCCGTTTGGCCGGCAGTTTCAACCCGAGCGACGTAAAAGCCGCTCGGATTCTTTCCCGGCTTTCGGCAACCGCCTTATCCGGCAGGCCGACAATAGTAAAAGAAGGCATTCCGGCAGAGATTTGAACCTGAAGTTCTACATTTAAAATTTCCAGCCCGTTAAAAGCGACGGTATTAACCCGCGACAGCATCCGTTACCACCTCGGCGCCTTCTCGTTTTCTCTCCACCGACGGGTAGGATAGGGATCAGTGGTCAGAAAATCATACTCGGCCGGCCGATAGGGAAGATCCTGCACTCGGACAAAACATTCTTCCTCCAGCGCACGGGCACATTCCTCGGCAGTAACGTCTTCCGTATCACGACAACAGGCAAGTTTACCCGTGGTCGGGTGTTGCAACAAAATCACTGGCTGTACCCCGGTTACCGTATTTCCGATCTGAATAAATTCAGCCGTACTTTCATCGATCGAAAAAAACGAACAAGCCGACAGTAGCACCGTCACTAGTCCCAATACGATCTGTTTTGTCTTCATGTTTCTTATCCTTTTGCAGACATTTTTTTCAATAATAGGGCATTTATATTTATTTGCAATAAATTTTGTTATTCCCCTACACTGTTATTATCGCCAACAAAACGAGCTCCCAACCCTGTTCTCTAGACAAAAAATCCCCGGTTGCCTCCTATTTCGGCCAAAGAAAAAAAAGCTTGCCAAAATAAACTTTTAGGGTATATTAGACACCGTCCCTTGCCAAAACGGGTGTGTTTTGGCTATACATAAACCGTTTCCCTAAAAAACAGGGAAATAATTGTTGAGAATCCACAAGGAGATATTTAATGCAAAAATACGAAAGCGTGCTGATTGCACGTCAGGATCTTGGCACTTCTCAGGTTAATAACATTGTTTCGGACTTGTCCGAAGTTATAAAAAAAGAAGGTGGCGAGGTTGTAAGAGTCGACAACTGGGGTTTGAAAACTCTGGCTTATCGCATCAAAAAAAACCGCAAAGGTCATTACGTTATCATGAACATTTCCGCTCCGGCTAACGCTATTGCCGAATATGAAAGAATCATGCGCTTTAATGAAGACATCATTCGTTACATGACCATTCGCGTTGACGAATTTTCGGAAGGCGTTGCTTCCGAAGAAAAAAGAACTGAAGAAACGGAGTAATTGGACATGAATAAACAAGTATTCTTCAAGAAAAAGAAATCCTGCCCGTTTTCCGGTGAAAACGGCATAAAAATCGATTACAAGGACGTTAAGCTGCTTTCCCGCTACATTTCGGAAAAAGGCAAAATCATCCCTAGCCGTATCACTTCGGTTTCTGCAAAAAAACAAAGAGAATTGGCTCGCGCTATCAAACGCGCCCGCTATATCGCTCTGCTTCCGTTTGTCGCCAACTAAGGAGAAATGAGATGGAAGTTATTCTTTTGGAACATATAAACAAACTGGGTAGAATGGGCGACAAAGTAAACGTCAAAAATGGTTATGCCCGCAATTATCTGCTGCCGGAGAGAAAAGCTCTTCGCGCTACTGCCGAAAACCTAGCTTTTTACGAAAAGAAAAAAGCGGAACTGGAAGCCCACAACAAAGCTTTGTTTGAAAGCGCTTCCAAGCAGTCAGAAGAACTGCAGGGCTTTAAGATCGTGCTAATCCGTCAGGCTGCCGAAACTGGACAGCTCTACGGTTCGGTTACCATCCGCGACATCGCTTCTGCGATGAAAGAAGCCGGTGTTGACATCGAACGCCGTTTCATCAATCTGGAGCACCCTATTAAAGACCTCGGCATCTATCAGGTAAAAATCAACCTACATCCAGAAGTCAGTCAGACCATCCTGGTCAATGTTGCCCGTACGGATGACGAAGCTAAAAAGCAGGAAAACACTTTTAATAAAGAATAATTTTTCCTGCAAAAGCGACAAAAAGCCCCGGTAATTCCGGGGCTTTTTTCTCCTCTCTCACCGGTCGCTGGTCCCAGACACCGCCTCTTATCGACAAAAGACTTGACAAATCACCTCTGTTATGCTACCCACAACCTGCATTAAATTATTTTCATCTCAAACTATTATTTAGCCACAATGCTTTACTTAGCCAAAGGATGTTTGGATTATAAAATTTGGACACTCTGGTTTGTAATTAACCACAAATGGCTGTGAAGTCCGGATGTTTCCCGATAAAAACTCATGAAATAATTTCCTCCTTATGAGGAAATTATTTCACTGCGAAGCGCAACCATTTCCAAAACACAAAAAGCCCCCTTTTGTCCTCAAGACCAGGGGCTTTTTCTTTATAACAACCTTTTTACTGCTAAGCTATATAAACCGTATGCAACATGTTCGTC
>CAYXBH010000085.1:0-938 GCA_964463185.1 uncultured Azospirillum sp.
ATTTCATTATACAAATCGTTCCCCTCGCGGGTGCGCTCACCCACACCGGCAAAAACCGAATAACCGCCATGGCCTTTGGCGATGTTATTGATCAATTCCATAATCAATACCGTTTTGCCAACGCCGGCACCGCCAAACAGGCCTATCTTGCCACCTTTGGCGTATGGTTCCAACAGGTCTATTACTTTAATGCCGGTGGTCAGAATTTCCGTTTCGGTTGACTGCTCGGTAAAAGACGGTGCGTTGCGGTGGATGGAAAAATAGTCTTTGGCTTTAATTTCTCCGCGACCGTCCATTGGATCTCCGGTAACATTGATAATTCTTCCGAGCAAACCTGGACCAACAGGAACTTCAATAGGTTTGCGGGTGTTGATTACGGGCTGGCCACGCATCAGACCATCCGTCGTATCCATCGCAATAGTGCGGACAACACCATCACCAAGCTGCTGTTCCACCTCCAACACCAGCTTTTTGCCCTGATTTTCACACTCAAGGGCTGTATAAATGTTCGGCAGGTCATCAATATCATTGAATTTGACGTCAACAACAGCGCTCATCACCTGAAAGACATATCCCTGCTGTTCTTTATTTTTGCTCATCAGTTACTCCTTGAAATTTTGCTCAGACAGCTTCCGCACCGGCAATTATCTCCACCAGTTCGGTGGTGATCGCAGCCTGTCGCATACGATTATACCGCAGCGTCAGACGGGAGATCATATCGCCGGCATTGCGGGTGGCGTTGTCCATTGAGGTCATCCGCGCTCCCTGCTCCGAGGCCTGAGAATTTATCATAATGTCAAAAACTGTTTCCTTAAACACAAGCGGCATCAGTTGTTCCAAAAGTAGACCGCCATCCGGTTCGCTTTCATAAAAAGCCCCGTTGCACAGTTCGTTTGGCAGTTCGCCAAGCATCGGCGGTGTCAGCGGAAGTACGCGAC
>CAYXBH010000085.1:948-4857 GCA_964463185.1 uncultured Azospirillum sp.
ATCCCTGCTCATGGCTGAACGGAAATGACTGTACACGATTTCGCAGACATCTATTTCTTTGCTTGAAAACATTTGCAGAACCTCTTCCACCAGGCTTTCCGCTTCTGAATAAAACACACCATTGTTGACAACAGACTCTCCGCAGCGGACAATTAGATCGCCGTAACGGTATTTTAACGCATTATATGCCCGGACACCTAGGCAGACAACCCGAACTTCGCGCCCCGATGCTTTCAGTTCTTCAATCCGGCCGACGGCCGTGCGTGCTATCATCGTGTTGTAGCTGCCACACAAGCCTTTATCGGAAGAAAGGACAACCAGCAGATATTTTCCATCTTCGCCATTTTCTCGGCAGATCGGCGGAAGTTCCGCTGGATGTCCGCTTTCTTCCGCGGCTCTTTGAACAAATTGCCAGGCATGTCCGGCAGCGGCGTACAAATTATCGCGGTACGTTGCGCTTTTGACCAGAACATCCTGAGCCCGCCGGAGCCGGGAAGAGGCAACCATTTTCATCGCCGATGTTATCTTTTCGGTCGATTTGATGGCCTCAATCCGGCTGCGCAACTCTTTCAACCCTGCCATGCCGTTTTCCTATGCTGCTGCCTGCCGGACGGTCGACAGGTATTTTTCCGTAAACTTATGATAAAAATCCGTAATTTTCTTATCCAGTTTTTCGGAAATCTGTTTTTTCTCATCAATTTCCCGCAGGATATCAGGATGCGCAATTTTGAGTTCTGCCAACGCGGCATCCACAAAAGCCGCCACACCTGAAATGCTGATCTTGTCAAGGTAACCGCGGACGCCAGCATAGATAGCCAGCACTTCCTCGGCCACAGGCATCGGATGATAAACCGGTTGTTTCAACAGTTCTGTCAGTCTTTCGCCGCGGGCAATCAAGTGTTTGGTTGAGGTTTCCATATCAGAAGCAAATTTGGCAAATGCTGCCATTTCACGATATTGAGCCAATTCCAGCTTGATTTTGCCGGCGACCTGTTTCATAGCCTTAATCTGAGCTGCGGAACCGACGCGACTGACCGAAATACCGACATTGACGGCCGGACGCACGCCCTGATAGAACGATGATGTTTCCAGAAATATCTGACCGTCGGTAATGGAAATGACATTTGTCGGGATATAAGCGGAAACGTCGCCGGCCTGGGTTTCGATAACCGGCAATGCGGTCAACGAACCGGCGCCTTTCGCGTCGCTCATCTTGGCCGCCCGTTCTAGCAACCGTGAGTGCAGATAGAAAACATCGCCCGGATAAGCCTCACGCCCGGGCGGACGGCGCAGCAGCAGCGACATCTGGCGGTACGCCGTTGCCTGCTTGGACAGGTCGTCGTAAAAAATTACAGCATGCATACCATTGTCGCGGAAATATTCCCCCATCGCACAGCCCGAGTACGGTGCGATAAACTGCATCGGAGCCGCATCAGAGGCAGTGGCTGCTACCACGATCGTGTAATCCATGGCACCGTGATCCTTTAAGGTTTTGACTACCTGCGCTACGGTCGAGCGTTTTTGCCCCACGGCAACATAAATGCAAAACAATCTTTCTTTGTCTGACTGAGCCGTTTCGTTTATTTTTTTCTGGTTGATGATGGTATCGAGGATAATGGAAGTTTTCCCCGTCTGCCGGTCGCCGATGATCAGTTCGCGCTGTCCCCGCCCGATCGGGATCAGGGCATCAACAATTTTCAACCCCGTCTGCATGGGTTCGTGCACTCCCCGGCGTTCGATGATGCCGGGAGCTTTGATCTCGGAATTGCTGTATTCAGAAGCATTGATTTTCCCCAGGCCATCAATCGGCTCACCAAGAGCGTCCACGACGCGTCCGAGCAGTTCTTTGCCTACGGGAACGCTGACAATACGGTCGGTTCTTTTAACGATATCTCCCTCTTTAATTCCTTCGTCGGAACCGAACAAAACAACACCCACATTGTCTTCTTCCAAGTTAAGAGCCATTCCCTTAATGCCGTTCGGAAATTCCACCATTTCGTTATAGCGAACCTTATCCAACCCATAAACGCGGGCTATGCCGTCGCCGACGGAAAGTACGCGACCGATTTCGGAAACATCAGCAGCGGCTTCCGTGCCGGCAATTTTGGCTTCCAAAATCGAAGATATTTCACTTGCTCCAGACATTCTATTTTGTCCCTTTCATCAATAATTCCAGCCTATCCAGCTTTCCTTTGACAGAATCGTCAATCATCATTGAGCCATATTCTATCAGTAGTCCGCCCAAAAGTTCAGGTTTAATTTGATATTTAATCACAACTTTTTTCCGTAGTTTTTCTTCCAAAACACCCTTCAAACGCTTTTTCTGACCGGAAGTCAGAGCAACTGCACTGCCAACCGACACCTCGGCGATATTGTTGGCGGCATTGTATATCCGGACGTAGGCGTCAAGGATTTCCGGCAGAGCGTTGAGCCTTCCGTTTTCCGCAACCAGTTGCAGAGTACTGATAGCAGCAGCATTCAATCCAAAAAACCGGCCGATTTCCGCCAGCGCCTGTTTTTTATCTTCGGTTTTCCATAAGGGATTGGAAAGCTTTTCCAAAATCCGGGCATCGGCTTTCAATGCCTGCCGGAATTTTTCGACACCGGTCAATACATCTTTCTGGCTGCTGGCAGAAACCTTATACAACGCTTTAGCGTAAGATGCTGCTAATTTGTTTTTAGAATCCTTTTTCATTCTTTCACCTGTTTTGAGAATATATGTTCAAATGGTTTCTTTTTTGTTAATATCCTACATAAAAGAATATGGATCAATATCAACCGCCACCCGCACTCCGGAGGGTATTTTCACCTGTTGCAGCCATCTGCGGACGACTTCCTGGATTTTTACATTTCTGGACGTTTTTAAAAGCAGGCGGTAGCGGCAGCGGTTGCGGAGCATAAATATTGGTGCAGGTGCCGGCCCCAGTGCGGAGATCAGCTCCGAGAACGGTGCCGTCTGCCCCAAGAGAAGAGCCGTTTTTTCTGTCAGCGCCAGCTTTTCACCGGATACAATCAGAGCGGCTAGCCGGCCGAACGGCGGCAGTTTCAGCTGCCGGCGGGTTTGCTTTTCGAGTTCAAGGAAACGATCGCGATCATTGTTGACTAACGCCTGCAACACGGCGTTTTCCGGGTAAAGTGTCTGAAGCCAGACTTCCCCGCTTTTTTCCGCACGCCCTGCCCGACCGGCCACCTGCGACAACAACTGATAAGTGCGCTCGGCTGCCCGCAGGTCGCTACCCATCAGTCCCAGATCGGCATCGACAATGCCGACCAAGGTCAGTGCCGGAAAATGGTGTCCCTTGGCCAGTATCTGCGTTCCGATCAAAATATCTATTTCCCCTTTTTCCATGCGGTCAAAAATTTCCGATATTTCGGCCAGTCCCGATGTGGTATCGCTTGAAATGACGGCCGTCCGGGCACCGGGAAAGCGTCCGGCAACTTCTTCGGCAATCCTTTCCACACCTGGCCCGCAGGAAGTGAGCCCCTCGGTAGAGCCGCAGTCTGGACAGCTTTTCGGTCGCAGCATGGTATAGCCGCAATGATGGCATATCAGGCGGTTGGCGCTGCGATGTTCGGCCAGCCAGGCGGTACAATGGGGGCATTGGATTCGGTAGCCGCAATCGTGGCAGATCACAAGCGGGGCATAGCCACGGCGGTTTAAAAACAGCATTGACTGTCCACCTTTCTGCAAATTGCTACGCATGGCTTCAACCAACGACGGAGACAGCCACGAAACGCCCCATACACCTTTTTGTGGCTTATCTTTTTTGAGATCTATAATTTTTAACTTTGGCAGGCGGGCATTGGCAAAACGGCGTGTGAGCTGCACAACGTCATATTTGCCGTTTTCCACGTTTACCACCGTTTCCAGATCGGGAGTGGCGGTTGACAACACGAGCGGGAACTGTT
>CAYXBH010000086.1:0-4841 GCA_964463185.1 uncultured Azospirillum sp.
AAAAGAGCATAGTTTAAACTGTCCGGCGAATAATACAGCCTTTTTGACGGACAAACCACACTCAAACATTTGTTATTATCAGACAAAAGTTTATGAATAAAAATATTCATCTGTAACTTTTCTTCGCTACTCAACGAAATTCCTGTCTCTTCAGCATAATCTTTATAATCTTTGTCCGGCATAAACCATTCAAATTCTTGTGCTTTTCGGTAGATGGCATCAATATAATTTTGTGGCACATATTCTTTTTGCAAATAAACATATTCTTCATGCTGATGGCAAAAAGCAATAATCTTACGATAATCTTTTACACCGGAAAAGGTATCGTATTCTTCCGATACAAGGAAACGTCCGTCAGTCATCAGAGCCAAATATTTGCGACATTCGGGATTTATATTTTCACTCCTGGCTGCCGTCAGACAAATGTTTCCGTCGGCAAATAATTTCTGAATGAATTTTTTTTGTGGATCTAACTTTTCAAAATAAAAACTTTTATCATCAGTATAAATGTTATTCAAGTTTTCGACAATTCGGTTAATATCTGAAAATTTATAACCTTTACGGAAATTATAGCTGCCATAAACTTTCTTTATGAGCAAGCCTTTTCGGTATGCCAGTTGCAATACGCGTTTTATTGCCTCTTTCGGTGTCTCGGAACTATAAAACAATGTGCCGTCGGCAAACAGAACAAAACGATTATCATCAAAGGGCAAAATTACACTCTTAGATACAACACGTCCAGTACATCCGGCGTTCTGAGCTGCTTGTTTAACATCAAAGCGGACATTGCTTGCTTTCATTGAATAAAATGGATTGTAACCGACAGCTTTTGTATGTGCCATCAGGTCGATTATTTCTTCAAACGGTAAAATTTGTTCCGATTGTAACAGTCTTTTATCATAGAAAATGGAAATATTATCAGTCATGACTTTAACTCCTTTTCTGTGGGAAAAAGCCTTTGATGCCTGCCTGTCAAAAATCCCTCTAAAAAAGAATTAAAGTACAAAAAAAGAAATGATTGTCCCATCCGGGTTTGCCTGTGGGCAGGCAGCAGACGCCAACCTCGTCTTTATATGATGATATAACAATTCAGGTCTTGTGTCAATCATTTTTGTCTGTTCCACGGCCGGCGGCCGATGGCATCGCGTACGGTTCTGATCTCCGGCCGACCATTGACCTCGTACAAAACGGCTCCCAATTCTTGTTGCATGTCATAAAAAATTCCGTCGGCAAAAAATCCTTTTTCAGGAACGATTTCCACCCGTTTTGGATATAACGGGTTATGTATATTCCGCTTTTCTTTTTCCTCTTCCGCCGCAAACCTGGTTAGCCAGTTTTGCTTATCCCAGCGGGAGGCACCGGGCATAAAATAGTATTTACCGTTGTTGTGGTTGAGAATGGCTATGGTTTGGGCCTCCGAATCAATGATGACTTCCGGCCGATCGACAGCGCCGATACTCAAGATCCCGATAACGGTTGCCGCCAGTCCCCATAAACGCCAGCGTCCGTGCCATAAACACAGCCACAGCCCGCCGAACACGATCAACAGCACTCCCCACAGGGGCATTGAGAGCACATCGACCGCTGCGTGCGGGAGAGCCGCTACTCCGGTTGTCAACCGATTGACAAGCAAAAGGCCGAAACCGACGATCTTAAGTGGCAGGACTTCCAGCCCGAAAGGCATGACCAACAGAGAAATCAGAACAAACGGCATAATGACAAAGCCGATGACCGGCCCGGATGCCATATTGGTCAGGCTGGTATAAAGCGCTACCCGGTTAAAATGATAAATGGCAAAAGGAAGCGTGGCCAGCGAGGCAACCAGGTCAGCAATCAAAACTCCAACAAAGTACACGACCAGCCCGCGAAGGATCCGCCCGGGCAGGGATAATTTTTCGTCACCCATGAAATGATTGAGCCGGCCGGCAAATTTTTCGTAAAAAGCTACCAGTGCCGTTACGGCGGCAAAAGACATCTGGAAACTGGCTCCGACCAGAGCTTCCGGCGTCAGCAGTAGCACAATCAGTGCCGACCAAGCCAAAGTGCGCATGGAAATGGCCTGACGCTCTGTCAGTACCGCCAGCAAAACAACCAATGTCATGATAAATGCCCGCTGTGCAGGAATCGCTGCCCCCGATATGACCAAGTAAACTGCGCTGATAAAAATGGAAAGTACCGCCGCAATTTTTTTGGAATTGCAGCGCAGAGCCAGTGGTGGAATGCAGGCTATCAGCAACCTAACCAGAAAAAACATCAGCCCTGCCAGCATACTCATATGTAAACCGGAGATAGACAGGAAATGCGCCAGACCGGAATCGCGGTAGGCATTGATCAGCGGGCGGCTGATTTTGGTCTGATCGCCGGCGATAATGGCCACCGCAATTGCCGCCTCGTCGGGCGAGAGAATTTTGTATATGCGGCTGACGACAGACTGCCGAAGCAATGCCGCCCGGTCGGAAAAACGCCGCCCGGAAGCCGGACAATCAACCGGGAGCACTTCGCTAGGAACATAACCGGTACCGGTTATGCCATCAAAAAAGAGCTGGCGGTCAAACTGATATCCGCCGGGAAACGAAGGTGCGTATAAAGGAGAAACCACAGCAATCATTTCCACACAATTCCCCGTTTTTAGGCCGGGATCTTTGTGGATTGTACTCAGACGATAGCGCCCAGACACCGATTCTCCTTCAAAATCGGACATTTCTCCGAGCACCATCCGCGGGCGGCCGCGGTAATTGGTGTCGAGTATATCAATTCTTCCGGTCAGATACATTTTAACATCTCCGGGCGGCGCCGACACCCGGTCAAAATAAAACGTCCGCATCTGAACATCGGCAAAACCTGCCCATGGGAGCAAGAACAACAAAAGAATGGCGCGAATGACCGGAAACCGGCGGAAAAGCACTAACGCTGTCAGCAAAAGCAGCGCCGCTGCCGGCGCACACCATAGTGGCGGCTCGGAAGGCAGGGCAAAATAGATGCCGATGCCCAGTGCAAAAAAGACCGGTACCCATAAAAACCAGCGAGTGCGTTCATATAAAAAACAGGATTTCAGTTGTAGCCACAAAAGCAGTTCTCCGGCGTTGCTTCTTTATAAAGATTTAGCCCATAAATAAACTATAAATAAAAAAGTGCCAAATATTTTTTGTCTGACACTTTTTTAATCTGTCTTTTCTCATCCCAGCTGCCTTTCCAGCACTTTTCCACATCTTCCAGGTGTTCAATTCTGATAATAATTACATTACTGGTAAAAGACGGGAAGAGAGGCAACAGGTCTTCGCTGATAATCAGAGTACCTGCATTCTGAAATGCGAACATGTCCAGCGGAAAACGGTTGCAAACAAAAACCGCCGTGGTCATCAAAATAAGACAACCATTTATCGACCCAAAATATACTTTGTCTTCACAACTGCCGTACAACAACTGTGGCAAAAATTTAGCCAGTTCATTTAAAATTTTTTCTATCGTTATAATTTTATAATTATATTTAACTTTTTTTAAGTCATAGTATTTTCGTGCCTTATGTCAACCTGCTAAAAACAAGGAGGCAGGAACTGCTGGAAAATTTGCTTTTTCCTGTTTCCAATCGGTAAATTTTAGGTTATGTGTTATATGTGTTTTATTTTTGCGGGGATAAAAAAATGGTCACCGATTATTCCACTCAAAACTCAATCAGCCAGCAGATCCAAAATCTTTACCAGCAGGTTAAAGAACTCAGTTGCAACAACATCACTGAAATCCTGAAAACGGGGACTATTGTCGATAAAACGCTAATGCAATACAGAAGTAACGTCGAACTACTGATTTTGCAGACTCATCTTGAAATACTCAATTCCCGCGAGCAGAGAGCCCGGGCTATCGCTTCCCGGATATGGGAACTCGGCGGCAATATCCAATTGACTTTTGAAAAAATGTATCTGGACGACCTGATCAATCTTGGTTTGCTCGAAATGGCCATGCTGCTGATCAAGCCCAAATTTGAGAACATCAATGAAGACATTGATATTTTTCCACTAGAAATGTTGAAATTTGCAATCATTACCGGCAGCATCCCGCTGTTAAGGAAAATTACTGCCGTTAACCCGGAAAATCCGCTGTTCCACTCGCTCAGCCAATTTGCCGAAACTTACAGGATCAACAATTATGAAGAGCATTTTAAAGATATTCAGAAAATAGTGATGGAAACCTTCGGTAGCGAAATGTGTGCCTACGATTATAACATTTATACGGATCGGGGATTTACGGATCTGGAAATTATTCTTTATTTCAGTAACTACAATTCGGAATTGCGACGCTACCACGCTTTGCTTGAAAGTAAGATCAAAGGATATTTTATGACATCTGGCACAAAAAAAATCAATAATCTCAGTTTTTCGCTGCGTAATATTAAAAATCATCCGAAATTTTAGTCTTAAAAAAACAGCTCCGTGAACGGAGCTGTTTTTTTATTTATCTTTTGCGTTTTTCTTCTGCCTGTTCTATCCTCGAAAACAACGTACGACCGGCTTTGCGCAGTAGTTTGTGTAGCAGTTTCTGGGCAATTTCCTGTTCATTTTCACCGCTTTCAAAAAGAACAAAACGGTTCTGATGCTCGGAAAAAGAAATCGATGAATCTCGTACCTGTAATTGCAACAATACCACCATTTGAATGCGTTTGGTCTGAGAATTGAGAGAATCAACCTTGGCTTTCAGGACTTTTGGGAACAATGCATACACCGCCGCTCCCGGATTGTCTACTAATTGATATCCCGGCGTATCGGCAAACATATCTTTTAAGACCTGAGACGGTTTGGTCGAATGGGTATTATTGTTGAACTCTACCGGCCCGACATAAACATAGG
>CAYXBH010000087.1:0-4792 GCA_964463185.1 uncultured Azospirillum sp.
TTTTTCGTCTTCACATAATCTTTGCATAATCCTTGACATTCCTTAGTTACCAATTTACAGTTTTCACAATTTATTCACAGTTTTAATGCAATATAAAAAGCTCCCGAAGGCGAATTGATATTCGCTTTCGGGAGCTTTTTGTTAAAATCATTCAGCATACTCACCAATTATTCTCAAAAAATCGAGATAACGAAAAGTCACCAGACATTCATTATTTCGTGTGATTGAATGATCATCGATTTTGTGGGTTCTTCCGGGTTTAATAACCTGTTCTCTCTGAATGACTTTGATCTCCGGCAAAGAATTTTGATATTTAAAATCAAAAACCAGGCAGTGATATACTTTATCTCCGCCGATCAGTCGAAGATAAAAAGACAAAATGCCAATTTCTGCTCTATATTCCCCGAGAGAGCATTCCCACATCTGCCGTATTTTAAAAGACTGCCCGCCGGAAAAAACATTCAGGCAAATTTTATCGGCCGGTTGTTCTTCGATCATCAATTTGCGACCATCAATAGAAATTTCCAAATAGTTGTCAGCGGTCTGCGTTAGCAGATCATTGTTCAGTGCAATTTTTGTAAAAAGTTTCTTTTCTGCCGTCAGAAAACGAGAGCAGGAACAATGCGCATTTAACAACGGCTTTTGACAAAAAGGACAATTCGGTTCCGGTTGGAAAATGCTCAGTCCATTCAGAGAATAGGGAAAAGGTTTGGTGTTAATCCCTTGAACATCGGTTGCCCGTGGTGTGATTTTTAAGTTAAATTCCATAAGCCATAATTTTAGTGAAAATAATACAAAACAGGGCACCCATAGTAATGATTTTAAGAAAAAAATCAATATTTTTTTACATCGTTGGAACTAAAAAGCAAAAAGCAGTCGCTAATCCAGAACCGGAAAGAAAAATTACTGTTATCTCGTTACCGCATAATAGCGGTTCAGTTTCTGAGCAGCGGTAACATGGGGTGCTGTCGAATTCAACCGCTGACGAATGGCGCGAATTTCATCCGGTTCTGAAAAATTCATTGCTACGCTTATATCCTTGCTGGTTTCTTTTTCTCCGGTTTTGACATATTTTTGGATTCCCTCCCGCAAATACAGGGGCAGTTTGGAAAGAAGACTTTTTAAACCCTTACAGTCAATCCTGGCAGCAAAGATCATGGCGTCCTGCTGCCGGTGGAATTCCATTTTTTCTTTGGCCTCCAACGACTGGTGCATATCCTGCCCGATAACATAGACCATATTGCTGCGGTTGTTGACAAGATTACTGCATTTTTTTACTTTCGTAGCGCATACGGAGGAAGGGAGAAGCTGATCATAGATGTCATAAACAGCGCCAATTGGAAATTTATGGTGAATGGATACAATTTGCATTTCAGCTGTTTCATCGCGCCGTTCTTTGTTCATCTGATATTCTTTTGATTTGCTCTCAAACTGTTGTTTGTAGTCGGGATCCTGAAAGGCCAGTAGGTCGATATTGTTATATCCATTACAGAGTTCCCGGATATATTTGTCTTCAATCGTCTGTACATAAGTGGCATAATCAGTGCTGCTGTTGTGGCGAGAGTTGTATTCATATTTTTGGGACAACAGCCCGGCCATAGTTTTGAAATAAAGTTCCGAGCATTTGTTCTTGTAGGCATTTTTTCGGATACTTTCGGCATTGGGTGCAACAGCCTGTTCTGGAGAGATGCCGAGTGCCGTGTCAATTTCCTTGAGCACGGAATCTTTGCCGGTCTGCGCCGCAATCATTTCTTTGAAACGTTCGTAAGTGCTACCAAACGAGCTACCTTTGGCTGTATTTTTTCCTTCGGTCAGCATGGTGCCATACAATTTTAAGAAATCGGGTTTGGTAACATTGTTAAAAACGTCGCGGATGGAATAACGGAAAGCTTTTTGCTCTTTTCTGACCGAAAACCCATAAGTCGCCTTTTTGTTTTTATCATAAGTGTATTCTTCAATATCCGACCGGATAAGCTCAATAAAAGAATCAAAAGACTTCTGGTTGTTATATACTTCAAAATCGGCTGACAACCTTTTTTTCAAAAAGCCCAGTTTGCCATTTAATTCTTTGTGCAGGCGATTGGTACCCTCCTCGTCAAGCGTGCCCGTGCAGGCGGCGACAGAAAGCTCATCGGCGTTTTTGATGCCGGCTTCATGCATAATAGTAGCAAGCACCTCAGGGCCACTCATCTTATGTTGTTCGACGCTGCCTTCCGACAGCTTGAGGTACCCAAGCTGTTTGTATATATTGATGGTACGGCTGCGGTAGATCCGTTCTTTCAGGTGATCCACGTTAGTAATCTCGTCAAGGGAGTGTTCAGCAACCAGATCAAGTGCTTTTTCGTCTTCAAAGGCTCTTTCGTTGATGTTGGATATTTTTTTATATAAATCCTCAAAATCGGCAGCGCTGATATTGGCGACGTCCATTCTGCTTATCTCGATCAGTGCAAAGAGACCAATAATGCGCTGTTCAAGCGTTATATCGTTAATGTTTTTTCTTTTTACAGGTTTGGCTGCCATTTTTCTATTCCTTTTATTATTATTTTTAGGATATATCATTGTTGTTTTTCTGTCAATAAAAGGTCCAAGACTTCGGTACAAAAAGAAAGTTGACTTTTTGTCGTTTTTGTCATAAAATAAACACGAAAAAAAACAATTATATTATATTTTTAATCCGTTAAAACTTTTTTTATGAGAAGAGGATTTAGCTTTAATACATTTGTGTTCTTGCGGAGATATTACAATATTCCCAAGAACAAACCGTTAAAATGGTGCATTGTCAAAGAGTCCACTTCAAAAGGAACAGAGCTACGACTTGGTGTTTTTATAGAGGGAACAGAACTCTATATTGACATTGCACAAAGAAGAATGTTCTCCGTTGTTTCCTGTAGTTTGCTCGAAAGAAGCGTCTTTCCCGCCCGCAGAAAAAGTTTCGGTAAAAATTTTAAATATACCACCCGTGAGGGCTGGTTTATTACAAAACCCAAAACCTACATCATGGACATATATCGCAGTTCATGGTGGTGTCAGAGGATTACCGAGCACGAAGAATATCTCTAAAAAAACCTGCCTGCCGCATTCAAACGGCAGACAGGTTTTTTATTTAGCCGCAGGAACGACCTAAGCTGCCGCCTGATGCAATTTTTCATCAATCATCAATTTGGCACCAGTAGAAGCGATAACTTCCTCAAGCGAAAAGATCGGGTTGATTTCTTTTAACAGCAGCCCTAGGGGGGTAACTTCAATAACACAACGTTCAGTAACGATCAGGTCAACCTCGTGCGCAGCCGTCAAAGGTAAGGTGCATTTTTCAACAATCCGCGGTTGCCCTTTGCTGGTGTGCTCCATGGCGATAATAACCTGTTGGGCACCAACAACCAGATC
Source organism: uncultured Azospirillum sp. (assembly GCA_964463185.1). Taxonomy (GTDB): domain Bacteria; phylum Pseudomonadota; class Alphaproteobacteria; order RF32; family CAG-239; genus JAFUYI01. The sequence continues at coordinate 3,385 of CAYXBH010000087.1, forward strand.
CATGGCACCACCCATGCCGGGAACGAAAGCACCGGGTATCATCCAGTTGGCCAGGTTGCCTTCTTCGTCAACCTGCAGAGCGCCGAGTACGGTCGCGTTGATATGTCCGCCGCGGATCATGGTAAAAGAAGTCATACTATCAAAGAAGGCCGCTCCCGGACGAACAGTAACAGCAACCCCGCCGGCATTGGTTATTTTTGGAGGAGTAAGTGGGTTTTCATCACGCGGGCCGACGCCGAGCACGCCGTTTTCCGACTGAAAAACAACATGGATGTTATCCGGAATATAGTTGGCAACCTCCGTTGGTAGTCCGATTCCCAAAGTGATGACATCGCCTTCTGAAAATTCTTTGGCAACCCGTCGAGCGATATATTCCCTGCATTGTTCTTTAGAAAGCATTTTTGTTTCCTCATTTAACGATATAATCCACAAAAATTCCCGGAATCGTAACTTCGGCCGGGTTAAGAGGTTCTTCGCTGATTTCGTCGGCCTCGACAATAACCGTGTCGGCAGCTGTTGCCATCACTGTATTAAAATTGCGGGTGGTTCCGTCCAAAAAAACGTTGCCGTAAAGATCAGCTCTGCTGCCATAAATCAGCGCAACGTCCGCTTTTATCGGTTTTTCAAGTAAATATTTTTTGCCGTCTTCTTCAATGATGGTTTTGCCTTTTTCAACCATTGTTTCAACGCCAGTCGGAGTAAGAACACCACCAAGTCCAGCACCGCCGCAGCGGATACGCTCGACCAGAGTTCCCATCGGCACTAGCTCCACTTCAAGCTCGCCGGCATTCATCTGGCTGCCAGTTTCGGGATTGGTTCCGATATGAGCTACAATGGCTTTTTTGATCAGTTTGTTGACGATCAGCCGTCCACGGTCTCTGTCGGGAAAACTAGTGTCGTTTGCAATCAGCGTCAGACTGCCCGTTTTGTTTTTAACAATTTCGTCAATAACTTTCACCGGTGTTCCGCAACAGAGAAAGCCGCCGATCATAATTGAAAAATTTTCGTGAATCAGTTTCCCTGCTTCAGCAGCCGATATTATTTTTTTCATAGTCTCAGTCTTTGGTTAAATTCACGAAATACTATAGCATAAAAAAATTTAAAGTCATCAATTTTAAAAGAGGCCCAAAATGTAAAAAATCAGTTAATTCTGTGATAAATAAAAAGCAATACTATTCGGGCAGGGTGCACAATGTTTCCGTGTCGTTTTCTTAAAATATAGAGAAAAGTTTATTAAAATGATAAAATTGCTGACAGCTCTGGTATTTATTAAAATTTTGCTGCTGATTTGTTTTTTGCCGTTGAAACCCGTTTGCCCCGAGTAATGCATTTCCAATTTTCGGCGCCGGAGCTGAAAGGCATAAAAATGGTGTTTGCCGCCGATTTTCACTTTTCCCCGTGGTCGGAA
>CAYXBH010000088.1:0-4766 GCA_964463185.1 uncultured Azospirillum sp.
CTGAAATTCACACAATTGTTCGTTTTTCAAAAAACTTATTGACACCGGAAATACCCATTTATATACTGCCACCAGATATTTAATCTAATGGGTAGTCTATTTTACATAGGTGTATTTGATAAATACCTACGTAATTACAAAGAATTAGAGATAACAACTTGCTTTTATATCAGGGTTTGCACAGACCTGCAAAATTATGGAACTGTTTGAAAAAGGTGTACCTAAATCACAGATAGCCAGACTAATGGGCTGCACCTGGACGACGTTATATAGATATATAACCGAGAATGCTATTTCTCAAAACCATTAAGACAATCTTTATGAGAAATATGTTTCTCATAATTAAAGGCGGTGTAACCGCCTATTATATTTTGTATTTCTTTATCAATCTCTCTATTCGTTTGTTTAGTATCCTTTTTTTATATTCTTCATAGCCTTCTTTGGAAGTGTCTGGGAACACGAATTCTTCATAACAACTGATTGATATTCTAATCTTTTTCGGTGTACGAGGTGCTGTTCGGATAGGAAAGGGGCTTATAAGCCGGTTTTACCATACATCAAATACTGATAATGAATATTTTGTAAGGTGCTGATAAATTCAGCATCGGTCAGCAGCCCGTTGCAGTTGTCAGGGAAAGGGTGGTCGATCAGTTTTTTAACCGGCAGTTTGAGCACTTTTTTGGGCAAAAAACGACGGCAGAACGCGTAAGCCGAAGCATGGACGGAAAGTTCGTTGCCGGTGTTGTAACCGATTTCCGAGAGCATTTTGACAATATTCGTTTCGGATGAAAAACGACTGCCGTACCAGATGCCGATATTTTCGGCCGCCAGTTCCCGCCAGGGGAAATTTTTGCCGGGATCGGGCTTGCGTTCGGGCGCGATGTCCGAATGTCCGACAATCATGATGGGAGGAATCCGTTGCCGTTTGATAATATCTTGGCAAAGTTCAATCAGTGCGGCAATCTGGGTGCGGTTAAATTTGCTTTGTCCGAGCGAGCGGTGGCATACCTCGATGCCGATTGAGCAGGAGTTGAGATCTGTTTCTCCACGCCAAAAGCTGACACCGGCGTGCCAGGCGCGTTTGTCTTCGCTGACGCATTGGAAAATGCTGCCGTCATAATCGACGACATAATGGGCGGAAAGTCGTAATTTTTCCAATTGGGAGATCCCTTCCGCTGCATCGTGCGCCATTGAATGAATAACCAGTGCGTTTACCGGGAGTTTTCTTTCGTTGAAAAAAGGCAGCGGGCGGAGTGTAATCATGGAAACCTCTTATAGTTTGATGGTTGACAGTTCGACCGGAAAATCCGCCGGTGATGGTAACTGCCTTTGATGGCAGCAGCGCCGGTAGCTGAAATAAAGGTCTGGGTTGGTATAGGTGTCAATACCGGAAAAAGAAACGTTTTTGATGCCAAGTAGATAAAGACGCCGGCGCATATAGCCTTCTAGATCGCAAAGCCAGCGTCCGTCGCCGATGGGGGTAAAAAATTCGTCGTTTTTTTTGTCCTGCTCCAAAAAAAGACTGCGCATATCGGCACGGACTTCAAAAGATGCTTTTTGCAGGCAGGGGCCAGTCGCGGCAGCAATGTCTTTTATTGCGGCACCTTTTTCCAACATGATGGCAACTGTATTTTCGACAACGCCGGACAAAGCGCCTCGCCAGCCGGCGTGAGCAGCGCCGATAACGCCGTGTTTAACATCTGCCAACAAAACGGGCATACAGTCGGCGGTGGTAATGCCCAAGATGATGTCCGGGCAGTCGGTAACCATGCCGTCGGCCTCAATTGTGTACCGGGAAGGGCTGTTTATATATATGGCTTTGTTGGTGTGTCCCTGGTTTAGGCGCATGATGTTTTCTGCCCGCAAACTGTAAAAACGGCCGATCAATTCCAGATTTTTTTCTATGCTTTCGGTTTTGTCCCCGCTTTTGCGGTTGAAATTTAGACTGTCGTAAGCGCCTTCCGAAAATCCGCCACAGCGCCCGAAAAAGGCGTGCTTTTCTACCGGCAGGTTGGGGGCAAGGTAAAAATTGACCATTCCTTTCATGTCGGCTACTCCACGGTTTCGGCAACGGGTGGCAAAAGCCGCGGTTTTTCGGTTGTCGTGATGATGTTTCGCCGGAGCTCGTCGGCGGCAAAGTTGTAATCTTCTTCGCTAGCGGCATGAACAAAGGCCAGTGGCGTTTGTTTGTCAACATAGTCTCCGATCTGGCAAAAACCGGTGTAACCGGTGGCATAATCTAGCTTTTGGTCGGGCGTGGTGCGGCCGCCTTTTAAGCCGATGATGCTGAGGCCGATGTTGCGGGTGTGTATATATTCGACATAGCCGGGGGATAATGGAAATACGGGTTTTATTACCGGTGCTTTCGGTAGGTGCTTTTCCGGATGCTCGGCAAAATCTGAGGGACCGCCGAGTTTTTGAACCATGCGGGCGAATGTTTCCAGCGATCTACCCGAATCGAGATCCGCTTGTAAACGCTGGGAGGCCTCCTGAGTATCGGCAAAACAGCCGGCCGTAACCAACAGTTCGGCCGCTAGCCGCATCGTAATTTCGTGCAGGCGTGGGTTGACGTTGATGCCTTTTAAGTAGTCGACGGCTTCTTTAACTTCTACTGCATTGCCGGCGGTGGCGCCGAGAACCTGGTTCATGTCTGTTAAAAGCGCTTTGGTTTTGGTGCCGGCTTTGTTTGCAATGCTGACGATGGAATGCGCCAGTTTGCGCCCGTCATCAAGGTTTTCCATAAAAGCGCCGTTGCCGAATTTTAAGTCCATAATCAGACAGTTGAGGCCGGCCGCCAGTTTTTTGGAGAGAATCGATGCGGTGATCAGGGAAATTGATTCTACGGTTGCGGAAACGTCGCGGATGGCATAAATTTTTTTGTCTGCGGGAGCCAGACTGTCAGTTTGTCCGATGATGGCGCAGCCGACTTCTTTAACTGTGTTGTGGAACAGGTCGTTACCGGGCAGGGAATGGTATCCAGGAATCGAATCGAGTTTGTCCAATGTGCCACCGCTGTGTCCGAGACCGCGTCCGGAAATCATGGGGACATAAGCACCAGCCGCTGCCAGCATTGGTGCCAGCATGAGACTTACTTTATCGCCGATGCCGCCGGAAGAGTGTTTGTCAACAACTGGTGCGTCCAGTTCCGGCCACTGCATAACGTCACCGGAATTGCGCATAGCAAGGGTGAGAGCCGTTGTTTCTTCTTCGTTCAGTCCATTAAGAAAAGCTGCCATGGTAAAAGAACCGATCTGGCAGTCGGTAATTGTGCCGTTGGTGATGCCTTTAACAAAAAAGTTGATTTCTTCGGCTGTAAGGGTTGCGTGGTCGCGTTTTTTGCGGATAATTTCCTGAGGCAGCATATTATTCTCCTTTTGCAACTTTTAACAGGTCGTCCAAAAGCGAACTGGCACCGATCCGAAAATGTTCGGGGTTAGGCCAATCTTTGCCTAAGATGATTTCGGACAAGACTAGATATTTACGGGCATCTTCATAATCATGGATGCCGCCACTGGCCTTGAAACCGGTATCTTTGCCGCTGTCGTGGATAGTTTCTAGGATAATGTTGGCGGCGCCGACAGTAGCCGATACGGATGTTTTTCCTGTGGATGTTTTGATGAAACCGACTTTGTATTCAAGGCAGAATCTGGTTGCGGCGGTAATGGTTGAAACGTGTTTTAATTCACCGGTTTCGAGAATGATTTTAAGCGTTTTTTTGCCACATTCCCGTTTGACGATTTCCATAAAGCGCCGACATTCGTCCAAATTGTTGGCAAGAAAACTGCGGTAGGGAAAAACAGCATCGATTTCATCGGCGGCGCCGACCACCTTTTTGATTTCTTCTTTTATGTCTTTGAAATCATTTCCGCCGGCGGGGAAATTGATGACGGTTGCTATTCTGACCGGTGTTTTTTTTTACTTCCGGCGGGCGGTAGGTATCCATTCCGGATAAACGCAGACGGCAGCAACCTGGCCAAAGGGGGTAACGGCTTTTTTGCACAGGTGGGTAATGGTTTCTTCTGTATCGTCCGGGTTGAGTGAAGTAAGGTCAAGGCAACGGATCAGCTGTTCGGCTGTTTGGGCATCAGTCATTGCTGTTCTCCTTTAAGAAATCGGTGATGAGCGTGGTCAGGTTTTCGGATGCTCGGTGGGCGTTGTTCAGAGTTTCTTCATGGGACAGGGGGGTGCTCTGCATCCCGGTTCCGAAGTTGGTGATTGCAGAAACGGCAAGAACTTTGATGTTGGTATGGACGGCGGCAATGACCTCCGGTACGGTGGACATTCCAACGACATCGGCGCCGAGAATGCGAAAGGCCCGGATTTCGGCTGCAGTCTCAAAGTTAGGGCCGGCAACCATCATATAGACACCTTCCGGTAAGGAAATCTGGTGTTTTTCCGCCAACCGTTTCATTGTTTGGCGCAAGTCGGGGTCGTAGGCATTGCTCATATCGGGAAACCGGGGGCCGATGCTGTCATTATTGGCGCCGGTCAGCGGGTTTTGTCCCGAAAAGTTGATGTGGTCTTTAATCAGCATCAGGCTACCGGGGACAAAATCCGGATTGAGCGAACCGGCGGCGTTGGTGATGATTAGTTGCCTGATGCCGATGGCTTTAAGTGCCTGTACGACTTCCGCAATGACCTGCGGGCGGTATCCTTCGTATAAGTGAAAGCGTCCTTGCATACACAACACTTCGGCTGAGTCGAGCTGTCCAATAGTCATTTTGCCGGCGTGTCCGGCAACGGTTGTATGCGGGAAGCCGCGGATG
>CAYXBH010000089.1:0-4699 GCA_964463185.1 uncultured Azospirillum sp.
TCAGCCAGGAACTGTTCCAACGGATGTCGGATTTGGAAAAGCAGACCACCCTTCTTAACTTGGAGCTGAAAAAAGAACGTGTTCAGAATGAAATTGCCGCGGTCAGAGCTCAACGGCGGAAAGCCCAGGAAGAAGAGATTGCCAGAAAAGCCGAAGAAGAAAGAAAACAGCGTGAATGGGAAAATGAGCAGGAACGGCTGATGGTTGCCGAACAGACCAAATTAAGAGAGGCGGAAGCCGCTTTGGAAACGCTACGGCAGGAAAAAATTGTTAAAGCATACAAAGCAACCATGCTTGATTCCATCCAGAAGTGGATTAAGGTTAATGCCGGTGTTTATGCGCAGTTGTCTGAAAAAGAAAAAGAGATCAAACAGATCCTTGAAGATAATAAGAACAAGATGACGGTTTTGCAACAAAAAGCCGATGACTTGAAGAGCAAGGCTGAAAACGCAAAAGCGGCTTATGATAAAAAGGTTGCCAACCTGGAGAGCCAGATTTCCATTCTGAAAACCAGACTGGAAGCTGAGATCGAATCGTCCAAGAAGAAAATTGCAGAAGCCAGAGCTGAAGGCGCCAAAGGGCGCAGGAATCCGTTTGCGACTGCAACGACCTCTTCTGATTTGACAACACCAATATCACCAGAAAAGGTTCTGTTGAGCAGCGAATATGCCATCATGGAAATCAGCGGACAGGGAAGCGAACTGGCGGCAAAACTGATCAACTCGGAAGGCGATGTCTTTATGGCTAAGGTCGGAACCACGTTGAGGAACGGTTTTACTGTTGATGAGATTTCGCAGACATATGTCAGTGCGGTTAAAGATGGAGAGAAAGATTTTCTTTACTTCTCGGCCGGCGGTATCCTTGACCATGAGCCGATCCCGTCTGACATTACCATCAAAAGTACTACCACTTCGAAGACTTCTGGCGGTAACAATGATAACTCCGACACTTCTTCGAGAGGACGACGCAGAGCCAACGCCATCCAGGGAATCCCGAGCTTAGGACAGGGAATGTTTATCAGATAGTCATATCCATGGTAGAAGAAAGCGAGCAAAACAAAGAGGAAGAGCAGACATCTCCTTCGACCGATGATAAGACCTCGTCGAAGGAGATGAGTGCCAAAGAGTTTATAGAAAGCCTGTTTGCCAACGATAATTATCTTTGCACAATGGTTGGCGCCAAGTTGCCTGACGGATCAGCATTGAACATCAATGATGAAACTCGCCGGCGTTTGGCGCTTTTTGCCGACGGCACCTTGCTTATTTCTAAAGATCACCGTTTTGACGGTCCGGTTTTGAGCTTTCTGAGTATTGCGGAAAAGAAGGGGATTAAGATGAAATCTCCGACTTATATTTCGCAAAATGAATTATCTACCATTTATGCAATGGCGGAACGTTCTCTGGTCATTTCGGAAGACGACGAGGATCTGGCTCGTCTGCAAATGCAAAAGGACTTTGTAAACATTATCAAACGTGCATCTTCAATGAAAGTTTCTGACGTGCATGTGGTGGTTTCCGACAACTGCACGGAGATTTTTTTCCGCGCCAACGGTATTATGATTAAAGAAATGGAATACAGCAAGGAATGGGGCGATCAGTTTGTGCGTGCCTCCTTTGCTTCTGCCGATATTTCGGACGCCAACTATGCCCAAAACGAATTTCAGGGTGCACAAAAACTGGGATCCACTCCGCTGCGCGGTTCCAAAGGCAAGCTGATGTTGCCGCATAATGTGCTGGCTATCCGTCTGCAATTTAACCCGATTGCATTTGGTTCGCAATATTTGGTTATGCGTGTTCTTTATGCCGATGACAATCCGGATGGCAACTCTGACCTGGCTGCACTCGGCTGCGGTGAATATGAGCAGGATCTGTTTTTCCGCCTGCGGGCGGCGCCGGTTGGACTGAACATTGTGGCCGGCCCGACCGGTTCTGGTAAGTCGACGCTTTTGCAACGCAACATGATTAAGCTGATTCAGGAAAAGAACGGCGAAATCAACCTGCTGACGGTGGAAGACCCGCCAGAGTACCCAATCCCTGGCGCACGGCAAATGCCGGTTACCAACGCTAATACGGAAGAAGAGAAAACCGTTCAATTTACACTGGCGCTGTCGGCGGCGTTGCGTTCTGACCCGGATGTGTTGATGGTGGGGGAAATCCGTTCGCTGGCAACCGCCAGTCTGACTTTTAAGGGGGCACTTTCGGGACACCTGGTATGGGCAACCCTGCACGCCAACTCAGCACCGGCAATTGTTACCCGTCTGCGCGATATGGGCGTACAATCTTACATGCTGAGCGATCCAGAACTTTTGAAAGGGCTTATTTCCCAACGTTTGTTCAGAAAACTCTGCCCTTATTGCCGGATTCCGGTCAAAGAGCGACTGGATTATCCTTCGGTTAAGCGTCTTCGGACAGCGCTCGGCGATTTCGGTGTTGAAAACACTTATTTAAAAGGCCCCGGCTGCAAATTCTGCGAAGGCCGTGGCGTAAAAGGACGTCTGGGCGTTCAGGAAATGATTCTGCCGGACGGCACTTTCCTTGAACTGATGATTGCCGGCGAAACCCGCAAAGCGATCGACTATTGGACCGGGGACTTAAACGGCAGAACGTTAAAAGACGCCGCTCTGGAACGTATGCTTAAAGGGCTGATTGATTTGGACGAGGTTGAACGCTGGTGCGGCCTTCTGGATCAGCGTCCTGTATATTGAGGGGAGAATGAAGTATGGCTATGGATGAGAAGAAAAAAGACACACCTTCCAGCCTTAATCAGGCATTGAAAAAAGTAAATGCAATCGAAATTTATTATGCCAAAATTATGTGCAAGACTTCCGGGCAAACACGGTTGAAAATTTATCGTAAAATTGCCTCCCTGATGAGCAACCGGTTTTCTTTGATGAATGCGCTCGATATGCTGCATTCGACCTTTTCCAACGATGGTAAGAACCCCAGTGAACCGATGGCAATTGCGATTGCGCAATGGGGCTATGGCCTGCAAAACGGTATGTCTTTTTCCGATGCACTTAAGGGCTGGGCGCCCGACCGCGAACGGCTGATGCTTTCGGTGGGCGACGTTTCTGACCTGGAAGGTGCACTTTATAACCTAATCCGGGTTACTGAAGGCACCACCAAGATGGTTCGCCCGATTGTTAGTGCTATTTCCTACCCGGCGTTCCTGATGATGATGGTGGTTTTGATTATTTATGGTATCGGCGCTTACATGGTGCCACCGATGATTGATGCGGCACCAAACACGCGCTGGCAGGGAACAGCTAAAACGCTGGTTGGTTTGTCGAGCTGGATTCAGGAATACTGGATTGTAGCCTTTTCGATTTTGCCGTCCATCATGCTGGTGATTTATCTGACCATCGGCATCTGGACCGGGCCGATCCGGGTCTTTTTTGACAAACTGCCGCCCTGGTCTTTGTACAAAACTTTCGTTGGTATTACCTGGTTGCTGGCGATGTCTGCACTGGTTAAAGGTGGCACGCCGGTTTCCAACGCCATGCGCGCATTGAGGAAAGATTCCACACGTTATTTAAAGGAGAGGATTGACAAGGCACTGGTCTTTATCAATAACGGTGATAACATGGGGCAGGCCCTGGCCAAGGCCAAGATGGACTTTCCGGATGCGGAAATTATCGGCGACCTGAAAATTTATTCGGAAATGGATAACTTTGAAGAAGCGTTGGAAAACCTGGCCAACAACTGGCTTGACGAATCGGCTTTTGTTATTGCGCAAAAAGCCAGCATTTTGAACATGATTGCTTTGTTGATGGTTTCTGGCATTATCGCCTGGGCGGTATTTGGCACCTTTGAAATGCAAGACCAGATCACGAGTTCGATGGGTATGTAAACCGGACGGTATTCTATGATAAAAAGAATCAGAGAACATCAGCTCCATATACTCATTGCGGTGATGGTCGCGGTGGTGGGGTTTATTGTCTGGGGCTATATTACTCCCGGAAAAAAGATTGAAGAAGCGGCCCGGCAGATTGAAGAAATTGCACGGGAAGTCCGTCAAAGTTTTGTTAATCAGATTGATTATTGGGGTTTGAGCACAAAAAATGCAGTTGCTAAGAATATTTTAACTATTTTATCCTATGATGACAATAAATTGATTAACGCTCTTGGCAAGCCGGTTCAAATCGGTAGTGGGGAGAACGGGGGAATCGTGATGCCCGGGGAGCGCAGTTTTGACGTTGTTTATGATGATTTGAGTATGGGTGAATGTGTTGCCCTGGCTACTTATCATTTTGAACGGCCGGAAGAGTTAGGTCTCTTGCAGATAACCATCATAAACGAAGACGGCAGTCAGAGTTTCAGTTGGGGGGAAGAGAACTATAAGTTGCCGATTAGTCGGCAGGAAGCAAAAAGATTTTGTCGAAATGTTTCAAAAGTTTTATGGACTTTGGAATAGATATTGAGGCTGATTTTTTTGTTTCAAATTAAAAATAATTTGTTTTTTAATCTGAAATGAGTTAATATAATTATTGGGAATGTGATTTTTAAGGAGAAAATATGATGACTTTATACAAAAGTGAACAAAGTGGACGTTCCATGGTTGAAATGCTTGGCGTTTTGGCAATTATCGGTGTTCTGTCGGTTGGTGGTATCGCTGGTTACTCCAAAGCCATGGCTAAGTATAAGCTGTCGAAAGCTATGGATCAGGTTTCCATGACTGTATCTAACATTCGTACCCTGTA
>CAYXBH010000090.1:0-4674 GCA_964463185.1 uncultured Azospirillum sp.
CAGGAAAGGATACTCAAAAAATTACAGAGTATATCCGCAATCAACTTAAAGAAGACGCCGAGCAAAGTCAATTAACAATGGATTTTGCCCCGTTTACGGGTAGCAAGTAATCTTCGCCCTGTCAGACCGTTATACGCCCTTAAGGCGTTCGCTGACACTATTAAGGTTACACCTTTAGACAAGAACCACTGGCTAGGCCGGTGGGTTTCTTTTTTTACGTTAGTTGTACGAATTATCCCTGTTTCGGTAGGCGTGGTTATACGACTGTCCTGCCCGGGGAGAGATTTGCCGTGTTTGTTCGTCCTGCCGGCGTTTAACGGTGGAGAAATCGTATTTCGGATTGCCGACCCGGCAGATGAATATAGGTGGCAGCCCGGTGTCTTTTATATCTTCAGCCACGTTGTTTATGCTGGCTGCTGCATCGGTCAGGAAAGGAGCAACTGCGTCTCGTTCAGCGTTTCCTCTGTAAAATTCGTCATGAACAAGACGCTCATATTCATCTTCAATCTTTTTCTTGGCGGCATTCTCTTCCGTTTTCTGCATGATGGAAAACAATTTTATGGCTGCTTCCGGCGGCATGTCACGCATCGGAATGTTTTCGTTCCCGTTTAGATATTGCTTGAGTTGCAGCTTTTCGTCTTCATTCAGGATTGCGCACTTGGATGACAGCAGGTAGCCGACCGTTCCTCTTTCCTGCGGAGGCAGGTTGAGGTTGTCCGCGCTGCTAAGCCCATCGTTAAAAGCCGCATACAGTTTGCCAATCGCTTCGGCAGCGCCGATGGTTGCGGCGGCATTGGCATTGCTGCCGTTTTTGACAATATTTTCGTATGCACCACGCAAACCAAAATCTTCCCACCAGTCACGGAACGGAGCCAAATTATAACCGCCGATTGCACCACGAATACAGCGACAGTCTACATTGTTTTTATTTTTGGGATCCTGCCAATCGATGCCTTTTTGTTCCAGTTGACGAGCCAGTTCCAATGCCAAATCTCTTTTGTATTTCAAAACCTTCAAATTATTTTTGCCATGCCGTCCTTCAGCTGCGTCAATCATCTTGTCAAATTTTACCTGCGACAGACCGAGTCCGACTGGGATCATTAGGGCTCGCCCACAGGCAGAACGGATGGCTCCCTCATTGGCATCGGATAGCGATTCAAATTTTACCCGGGTAATGCCGGCGTCCTTATAGGCATCCATAATCCGGTCTGCATAGTTGTCGCTTAAGGGTTTTCCTCCCGGCATTGAGAAAGAAACTTCTAACCGGCCGTTTTTATCCATCCGAACATAAAGCTTTCCTTCGTTTCTCACTTTGACGTCTTTTGTTTTAGAGTCGATAACGCCGTCCAAATCCATGTTATCCGGGTTTTCCGTGCCAAAAGCAGTAAATACGGTATAACCACCTTTATAGGTAATAAAATAGCTCAGCCCACGACGCTTGTTCTTGTCCATCCATTTGGTGATTGAGGCAACCGCTTTGTCTTTTGCGTCTCCGGGAGCTTTATCGCAGTTTGCTTTCTGTATCGGTATGGCAGAGGATTCTATGGGAAGTCCTGTTTCCTGCTCGTTTTGATCCTGCAGTTGTTCGTCTTCCCTCTCTGCCGACATGTTTTCGATGTTTGGCGCTACAGCAGGAGCAGGCTCTGCCGCAGCCTGTTCCTTTTCTTCTTCTACCGACAGAACTCTGTCAGCACTGACGGAGCGGACATAATCTTCTCCGCTATTGCCGGTTTCTTCTTTAATTTCGTCTTTAACTCCGGCAAACATTTCTTCCGTTTTGGGGTCGGCGTTTTCCAGTTTCAGTTCATCCAAATTGACAAACGAGGCCAGCCCGCGATGATCCAACCAGGAAATAATTTCTTTCAATTGATCTGGTGTCATGCCGGCCGGGTCAAAACTGAGTTTTCCGTCGTGTACTTGGAACGAAACGTTGGTCGGTTTGAAAACTTCCACTGCCAGAAACAGGTTGCCGTTCTGATCTTTGCAGATTTTGGCGTGTGCTTTGTCGGCGGTGTGCTCGTTTTTGGTGTCCTTGTTTTCGGTACAAGTGTCGTTATTTGTTGTTTCTTTTAAAGCAAAAAGATTCGTGTAAAGTTCCGGGTTTTTATCAAACAGTTCCACATCATGTATAGCGTTTTTATAGGCCATTTCTTCTTTGCGTTTGCGCAAAAACGCTTCCCGCGCCTCACGGTCATCAGTAACATCGTCGGAATTTTCCGTCAATCGGGAAATACGGCTCGTCAATACGTCTCTGACATCTTCGCTGGAATATAGACGTTTTCCTTTATAAGCCTGAAAATCAATGGGAATAAAAGGAAAATTGTCAATATTGTTTGTTGTCGTTGTAACCATAAAGTCCTCCCGCTTCAAATCTTTGCTATACAAACATCATATCATTTTTATACAAAAAATCAAGCCCGCTTTGACAAAAATAGACATTTCAAAAGCTAATGATATTTACGGACGATACCGCTTAATATCCCCTGTACCTTAACCCTTGACGGATGGAATTTTCTGATTTCATAAGCAGTATTACATGGTTTCAGCCAGATTTCATCTTTCTTTTTTTGCCAGACCTTGAGCGTTGCTTCCGTATTATCGATCAGAGCCACCACGATTTGTCCATTTTCGGCATTTTCTGTCCGGCGGATAATGGCTGTGTCGCCATTCAAAATACCAGCCTCAATCATCGATTCCCCTTCAATCACCAAGGCATAAAAACTGCCCCGGTTGACCATGTCAAAAGGCACGGTAATGGTTTCACTCTCGTTTACCAGCGCCTCAATCGGTGTTCCAGCGGCGATTTTTCCGTAAAGGGGAATTTGCACTGCTGCTTCCTGCAAGGCTTGTTTGACCTTTTTTTCTTCTTCGATGATTTCCCGTGGTTTAAAACGCGGCGTGCGCAAAACTTCGAGTGCGCGTGCTTTGTGAGGCAGTTTTTTTATAAAGTCGCGTTCAATCAGTTCTTCGATCAGGGCGTGAATGCCCGATTTTGACTTAATGCCGACCGCTTGTTTCATTTCTTCAAAAGAAGGGCAGCAACCGTTTTCTTTAATCGAGTTGTCGATAAACATCAGCAGTTTGTATTGTTTCGGGGTCAGCATAATGATTTCCTCAGAAAATATTGATTATAATAATGTTCTACTTTAGTTCTTTGCCTCCGTCAAGCAATTATTGGGTTGAAAAGTTTGCGGCTTTTGTTTATAGTGTCTGAAAATGAAAGAATAAACCAAAAAAGAACAGGAATTTACCAATGGCAACAGAAACCAATATCCATAGAGAATCACGTTTAGCAAAACTCAGTACTCTGACCGAAAAGGGGTACAATCCTTATCCGTATTGTTTCAAACCCGATGCCTATGCGGCCGATTTGCAGGAAAAATACAAAGATTTGCCAGCCGGCGAAAACACCGAGGACAGGGTAACGGTTGCCGGCCGCGCGATGGCCGTGCGCAACAGCGGTATGTTTATAGACTTGAAAGACAAAAGCGGGAAAATACAGATTTTTTGCCATAAAAGCCATCTTAACGAGGTCGGGCTGGAACTTCTGAAATGCCTTGACGTCGGCGATTTGGTCGGTGTTTCCGGCTTTGTTCGCCGCACGCCCCGCGGCGAATTGTCGATTGCCGCCGAAAAGTTTGACATCATCAGCAAGTCCCTTCAGCCACTGCCAGAAAAATTCCACGGACTAACCGACATTGAGGTCAGATACCGCCAGCGTTATGTTGATTTTATTATGAATGACGACAGTCGCGAGATTTTCAAAAAACGTTGCCAGATTACATCGGCCATCCGCCGCTATTTTGAAGAGCACGGTTTTTTGGAAGTGGAAACGCCGATGCTGCACCCGATTATGGGCGGCGCCAATGCCAAACCGTTTATCACTCACCACAATGTGCTTGATATGGATCTTTACCTGCGTATTGCACCGGAGCTTTACCTGAAACGTCTGGTTGTCGGTGGTCTGGATCGCGTGTTTGAAATCGGCCGCAATTTCCGCAATGAAGGCGTCGACAAAAAGCACAATCCGGAGTTTACCGCACTGGAAGCCTATCAGGCATATGCTGACTATAATGATATGGCCGATCTCATCCCCGACCTAATTCGTTATGTTTGCGAGCAGGTTCTGGGCAAGCCATCGTTCACGTTTAACGGGGTAGAGATTGATGTTTCCAAACCGTTTCCGCGCAAGTCAATTGTCGATTTGGTCAAAGAATATGCCAGCATTGACCTGATGCAGGTCGACACCGTTGAAGAAGCGCGCAAGATGGCAAAATCAGCCGGTGTTGATGCTTCCGAGTGTTCTAATTGGGGAAAGGTAGTTCAACAGGTTTTTGATGAAAAAGTCGAAGCCAACCTGATCCAGCCGATTCTGGTTATGGATATGCCGCGGGATATTTCCCCGCTGGCCAAAACCCACCGCAGCAATCCGCGTCTGGTTGAGCATTTTGACGCTTATGCCTGCGGTATGGAACTTGGTTGTGCTTATTCAGAACTTTCCAATCCGCTGGAACAGCGTGCCCGTTTTGAGGCACAATGTGCCGAACGCGAGGCCGGTGACGACGAAGCCCAGATGTTGGATGAAGATTTTGTAAACGCGCTGGAAAATGCATTGCCGCCGACCGGTGGTATGGGGATGGGTATCGATCGGTTGGCAATTCTTCTGACCGGAGC
>CAYXBH010000091.1:0-4670 GCA_964463185.1 uncultured Azospirillum sp.
ATAATTTAGCAAGGATTTTTAGAGATTAAATTTCAACAAAATTGTTTAATAGAGCAAAAAAAATAAAACCTTTATTTTTCGCCTTGCGGAAATTCTGCGCGGATATTGTAAAATAAAACTCCGTTTTTTAACGGAGTTTTATTTGAAACTTTATTTCAAGAACGTCAATTCAGAATTGGCACTGATCTTCTCATCCCAGCATCGAACTGAAGCACCGGCAGTCGGACGTTTTCCGCAATTTTGGCTGTGCCTTTCAATATCTTGCAACTGCCGTAAAAAACAGCACGGGCAGCTTTCAGTGGCGTCGTGGCGCTGAACTCAAAATATTCCCCCGGTTCCAGTTCCGGAATTTCCCCGCGGAAGCCTTCGGAATTGTCACAAAAGCTGCGTCCTTCCTCATCGGTAATATTCCAGTTTTTACCAACCAGAGTGATTTTTTCGTCAGAATTGTTTTCAATACAGAAATAATATCCCCACAGGAACTCCTGCTCCGCGCGATATGACGAATCGACAAGCTCGGACGCTGCGGTGATCACAACGTCGCCTTCCTCCATCACAACCATATCATTTGTATTCTGCATTTTGACTTAACCTTTTATTAACTTTTGTTAATCAAAGGTTAGCGCGACTCATTTTAAATTGCAAACCGGAATCTTTTTGTTCACAAAGTTATACACATTTTTTGATTGCAGATTGAAACATGTAAAAAAATCCCCGTTTTCACGGGGATTTCTTAAGCGGTTATTGATTCTATTATGCTATTGCCGGCCCTGTTGACAAAATATCCAGCAGTTTTTTGGTTGCGTCGCCGGCGCTGATGTTATTACAAATGGCATATTCGTTGGCCAGACGGTCAAGCGCCTGTTCATAAATCTGGCGTTCGCTGTAAGATTGTTCTGAAAGATTTTCGCGCCGGTAGAGATCACGAACAACTTCCGCAATGGCAACCGGACTGCCGGAATTGATTTTGTTTTCATATTCCTGCGCGCGGCGGGACCACATGATTTTTCTTACTCTCGCTTTGCCTTTTAATACGCTGAGCGCCTCATTCATGGTCGAACTTTCGGAAATTTTGCGCAGACCGACACTTTCCGCCTTACTCAGTGGAACACGCAACGTCATTTTATCTTTGTCAAAATTAACAACGATCAATTCCAATTCAGCTCCCCCGATTTTCTGGGTGGAAATATCCGCAACTTTTCCTACCCCGTGAGCCGGATAAACGACAAATTCGCCAGAATTGAATGCAATTTTAGATGTTGTTTTTTTGTTCATCACCTGTTTTTCCTATTATGTTAAAAAATGACTAAAAAGGCTTGTTTTTCTCAAAACAGGGGTTAATATATCATGTTTTGGAACATAAATCTAGTCTGTTTTTTCTTTTTTTCGTCAATTTTTTATTTTGCCGGAAACATGTGCGTCTGCCGGAGTGCCTCGCCCAACACCATAGTGGCGGAAACAGCCACATTCAGTGAACGGGCAGCCTCGGTCATCGGAATTATCAAACGAGCATCGGCGGAATGATGCACCTCGTCGGGTACACCGGCGCTCTCGCGACCGACCAACAGCACGTCATTTGGCCGAAACTCAAAATTATAATAAGGCAACGGCGATTTGGTAGTCAGTAGTATAATCCGCCCGTATTCTTCCGGATGGGCGTATACATAGCTGCAAAAATCATCCCAGGAATCGTGCTTGCGATATTTGACCATCTCCAGATAATCCATGCCGTAGCGGCGTAGCGCTCGCTCATCAAAGACAAAACCGCAGGGTTCGATGATATCCACTTCCACATCGACACAGGCACCAAGCCGGAGCATGGTGCCCGTGTTCTGCGGCATATCGGGCTGAAACAATGCCAGACGCATATTTTTAAGCCCCTTTTTTCAAAGAAGTAATGACCTCAACGTCAAAGCAGATTTTTGCGCCTTCGATTTCCGCCATGGTGCCGGCCGTGCAGACGTCACTGACTTTTTCATCCGTGGGTACCAGAACCTGCGCCTTGATGTAATTTTCGTTCTCGCGCAGAGCCTGCCACAGGGTTTCATCTTCCGTCTGCCAGCTCAAGCGAATGCGATCGGAAATGTCAAAATCCTTTTCTTTACGCAAATTCTGCACCAGACGGACAAAGTCACGTGCTATACCTTCTTTGGCCAGAGTGGGGGTTACTTCGGTATCAAGCACCACAACCGCCCGGTTGCCGGCAAAGGCTTTGCCCGCTTTAGCACCCAAAA
Source organism: uncultured Azospirillum sp. (assembly GCA_964463185.1). Taxonomy (GTDB): domain Bacteria; phylum Pseudomonadota; class Alphaproteobacteria; order RF32; family CAG-239; genus JAFUYI01. The sequence goes on from CAYXBH010000091.1 coordinate 2,235, forward strand.
TCTCCAGCCGCTCTTCGTACAGATCCGGAGTTAAGAAAACCCCGGCAACGGAAATGCCTTCGCTGCCGTTTTCCGCCCAGCAGGGAACGCCCGTTTTTTTGTATTCGCTATAGGCAGCCATCACTTTGCCCATATTTTTGCCGAGTTTTTTGCCCAAAAGCGGGGTGTAGAGATAAAGCGACTGCGCCGCATAAGCACCGACATCTTCATCAATAACCACTTTTTTGACATTCAGTTCGTCTTTTATAATTTCCACATATTGTTCGTTCAAGAAACAGAGGCCGTTGCCGGCAACCGTCATGCTGCTGAGTGGCAGGCGGTTGCGCAGTTTTTTTTCCTCGCGGACAAACTTGCCGGCAGAACACAAATCCTGAACGAAATCCATTTCCGCCACCAGCTTGTCATTGGCCGCAATGCTTTCTAGTAGCGGATAGTCGGCCAGGTGAACCGAGGCTTTGGCATCAACCAGCGCCTGATAAACATACTCGGTGGTAAAGGGCATCAGTGGCGCCATGATTTTGCTCAAATTGACAAGCACGGTATAAAGGACGTCAACGGCCTGCTTATCGCCCGCCCAGAAACGGTCGCGGGTGCGGCGGATGTACCAGTTGTTCAAAACTTCCATGAAAGCGGCAATTTCGTTGCAGGAACGGGCAACATCATAAGTTTCGAGCCCTTTTCTGACCTCAACTGACAAATGTTTCAGCTTGGCCAGAATATAATTGTCCAAAAATTCTGTCGAACTGCTGACTTCTTTGGCCTTGTATCCTTCGGCATTGGCATAAAGAGTGAAAAAGTAAAAAGCGTTCCAGAACGGGATCTGCGCCACGCGGGCGGCTTTGATAATTTCTTTTCCTTCTTGATCGACTGCTAGGTTGCCACCTTTTAAGACAGGCGAGGAAACCAGAAACCATCGCAAAGTGTCGGAACCAATCTTGTCGAGCACCATAGCTGGATCGGGATAGTTTTTCAGCCGTTTGGAGAGCTTTTGCCCGCCTTCGGCCATCAGCAGACCGGTACAGATGCAATTCTTAAACGCTGGTTTGTGATGCAGCGCGGTTGAGAGCACGGTCAGGGTATAAAACCAACCGCGGGTCTGATCCATGGCTTCAACAATAAAATCGGCCGGAAAATGACTTTCAAACCATTCTTTGTTGTCAAATGGGTAGTGTACCTGCGCATAGGGCATGGAGCCGGATTCAAACCAGCAGTCAAACACGTCAGGAACACGGCGCATCATGCTTTTCCCGGTGGGATCGTCCGGGTTCGGGTAGACAACATTGTCAATATAGGGCTTGTGCAGGTCGGTTACCTCAACGCCGGTTTTTTCCTTGATTTCCGTAAGCGAACCGAAAACGTCGACATGCGGATATTTCGGATCGTCCGATTTCCAGACAGGAATCGGCGTTCCCCAGAAACGGTTGCGTGAGATCGACCAGTCACGGGCGCCTTCCAGCCATTTGCCGAAACGGCCATCTTTGATGTGTTCCGGAACCCAGTTGATTTCCTGATTGAGTCGCACCATCTCGTCGCGAAATTCGGTTACTTTGACAAACCATGAACTCATTGCCTTATAAATCAGCGGGGTGTCGGTGCGCCAGCAGAAAGGATAAGAGTGGGTATACTGCTCTTTTTTGACCAGCAAACCGTTTTGTTTTAACCACTGTATAACAGGCTCATTGGTTTCAAAAACCTGCTTACCTTCATAATCCGGCACTTCGGCGGTAAAGCAGCCGGCTTCGTCAACAGGGCAAACAATCGGAAAATCTTTGTCATAAGCGCGGCAGGCGTCAAAGTCGTCCTGACCAAATCCGGGAGCGATGTGAACCACGCCGGTACCGTCTTCGGTTGAAACAAACTCACCCGACAAAACCTTAAATGCACTCTTTCCTTTCAGATGTTTAAAGTAAGGAAACATCGGTTCATAACTTAAGCCGACCAGTTCTGATCCTTTGAGAGTGCCGACACGTTCGGCTTTAGCCAGCTGCTGCTTATAGCGTCCAAGAAGGGCTTCCGCTAAAATATATTTTTGCCCCTCTTCTTCCATCACTGCATAGGAAATATCATTGCCAACGGCCAGCATCAGGTTGGAAGGAAGCGTCCAGGGCGTTGTCGTCCAAACCAGAATTTTCATACCGTTTTCAAGCTTAAACAAAACCGTAATCGCGGTATCGGTTTTGTCCTGATAACCCTGATTGACTTCAAAGTTTGAAAGCGGGGTTTCTGCTGCCCAGGAATATGGCAGCACACGGAAATCTTCGTAAACCAACCCTTTTTCGTACAGTTCCTTAAAATTGTGAATAACGCTTTCCATAAACGGCAAGTCCATGGTTTTGTAGTCGTGCGAAAAATCGACCCAGCGGCCGATACGTTTGAACATATCGACCCAGATGTTGGAATATTTCAGGACGTCCTGCCGGCAAAAATTGTTGAACT
>CAYXBH010000092.1:0-4641 GCA_964463185.1 uncultured Azospirillum sp.
AAACGAAATATTCGGCCATACGGACAGCGGCCGGGGCGCAGATTATGCACGCGCTCTGTTTGACCAGTTTGCCGGCAATTATGAAGACGTGATGAAAAAAATTGACTATAAACTGCCGGAAACAATCGCCTCGCTTATCTCCCCCGTCCGGGGAACAGTTATTGATCTTGGCTGCGGCACGGGGCTGACCGGGGCGGCTCTGAAAAACGAAAACAACCGGCTGACCGGGGTTGATATTTCCCCCGCCATGCTTGAACAAGCACGGGCAAAGGGTGTTTACGACCGGCTGGAGGAAGCGGACATCGGCGACTATTGCCGGGAAATGCGGCCGGCCGACTGGGTTGTGGCTGCCGATGTTTTCGGCTATGTCGGCGATCTCGGAGAAATCATCCCGGCCGTTTTCCCCCGCAATTTTTGTTTTTCCATAGCTATCGGTGCCGACAGCGACGATTATGAACTGACGGCTAACGGACGTTACCGTCATAATCCCGATTATGTTAAAAAACTTTTGCAAAAAGTGGGCTATTCGGATATTATGTTTCGGTCGGCTGAGTTGCGCCGGGAAAACGGAAAACCGGTGGAGGGCATGATTTTTATCGCAAAGGAAAAATAAATGGGAAGAAAAGAAGAAAATACCGGCTTTATCTGTCGGCATTGCGGGCGGGAAGTGCTGCCGGTCAGCAGCGGAAGCTACCGGAACCACTGTCCTTTCTGCCTTTATTCCCTCCATGTTGATATTGTGCCCGGCGACCGCGCCAGCGATTGCGGTGGTCTGATGGAACCGGTCAGAATCGTTTATAACTCCAACAAGGGTTATCAGATTGTCCACCGCTGCCTGAAATGCGGATTTGAACGCTGCAACATGATTTGCGAAGACCTGCGGCAGCCGGACGACATCAATGCAATTACCAGGCTTATGCGGCAGGCAGCCTGGTAAGTTTTTTTAAACACCTTTTATCGGTTGCCACCGGCATTATATTATTAATAGCCAACCAACAAGGAGAGAGTTTGATGAAAAAAGATTTAAGCGGCCTGTTTTCTGAACGGCGTTCCATTTATCACCTGGGCGCCAAAACTAAAGTCAGTGAAACGGAAATCACGGAAACAATCGCCCATGCCCTGAAATTCTGCCCCAGCGCATTTAATTCGCAGTCGGCAAGGCTGGTCGTTTTATATGGGGACTATTATCAAAAACTGTGGGATATTGTCCTGACCGAACTGAGCAAAATCGTACCCGATGACAAAATGTCCCAGACAATAGAAAAAATCGAGACCTATGCAGCGGGAACCGGAACCGTTTTGTTTTTTGAAGACGGTAACACGATAGAGAGCCTGCAGCAAAAATTTCCGCTTTATGCCGAAAATTTTCCGGTCTGGTCGCTTGAGTCAAACGGTATGTTGCAATATATGGTATGGCTGGCTTTGACGGAACTGGGCATCGGGGCTTCGCTCCAGCATTATAATCCGCTGATTGACGATGAAGTCAAGCTTGCTTTTGACCTGCCCGGTCATTGGCAGCTGTTGGCGCAAATGCCGTTCGGCAGCATTGAGCAGCCGGCAGACGAAAAAAGTTTTCTCCCGCTGGAAGAGCGGTTAAAAGTATTCGGCTGAGGACGGCACATGGATATCAGTTTATATAACGGTGATTGTATCGAGGTGATGAACCGGCTGATCCGGGAGGGAGTTACGGTTGACGCTGTTATTACGGATATTCCCTACGGCACAACGGCCTGCCCTTGGGATGAGGTTATCCCGTTTGAAAAAATGTGGGAATGTTTGAAAAAAATCCGTAAAAACAATACCCCCATTCTCTTATTTGGCAACGAGCCTTTTAACAGTTATCTGAGGATATCCAACATCAGCGAATATAAATACGACATCTACTGGCAGAAAGAACGGGCGACCAATATTTTCCAGCTCAAAAAAAGGCCGGCCAAGGTGATTGAAACAATCTGCGTTTTTTATAAAAACCAGCCTACATACAATCCGCAGATGACCGTTTATGAAGGCCCCAGAAGAAGCAACAAAATCAAGGAGGGAAAACTCGGGCTGCTGGTAGATTCCCAAAACAGAAAACCGTTTGAATATCACGACAGCGGCTTACGCTACCCGCTGCAAATCGTCCAGTTCAAACGGGATATTTTATCATCCAACCTGCACCCGACGCAAAAGCCTGTCGCCCTGATGGAATATCTGGTAAAAACATTTACCAATCCGGGCGACACGGTGCTGGATTTTACGATGGGAAGCGGCACCACCGGTATTGCCTGCCTGAACCTGAAACGGCGTTTTGTGGGCATTGAGCTGGATAAGGGATATTTTGACATTGCCCGAAAACGCCTGGCAGAACATCAGGAGATCCTGCAACAGGCTGCATAGTCCTGAACGCTGTCGTTTCCTAACAGAGGGCGCGGCCGGCGATTGCCACGTCGGAAGCCGGCAATGAGGCGGTTACGATATTGATGTTGTTTAAATCGACATTTTCAAACTGCTCATAGAAAAATTCTGTCAGCAATTTGACCAGACCTTCTTTATCGCTGAAACCGATTGAGTCCATATAGGCAAGCACGCCCTTGGCGGAAGTGCTGCCACCGAAAGCCATTGTTTCCTGCGTTAAGCTGACAACCACATAAGCAATTGGTTTGCCGAGTTTGTTTGCCACCAGCTCGGAAGCGCGTTCACAAAACTGTCCGGCATCTTTATTTTTCAGTCCGGCGTTGGTATAAACTCTTAAAAACGGCATAGTCTTTTCTCCTTATTCTTTTTCCAAATGCTGCAAATAAGCAAAATCTTTTATCCAGGCGGAAGCGTCTTTCGGCATTCCCATTCCGGTTTCCATCGTGATCATGGCATCGGCAGCCGTGTATTCTCGCAAAAACTTTTTGAGCGGGAAATTGCCCTCGCCGTAGTGCATATGCTGGTCTTTAGTGCCGCCGAGGTCGCCGTCGCACATATGGTAAACCGTCGGATTTAAGTTATAAAACCCGGACAGTTGTTTTTCAATATCCAGACCGAGCGAATTGGCGGCACAGACGGCATGAGAAAAATCGAAACAAAAACCGCAGCCGGCATAGTCCATAATATATTTGATTTCCTCAGGTTTGTTGCCGTGCATAAAACCATTGACGTCATCTGCCCGATAAGGCAGGTTTTCCACCACGATCCGGCTGTCGTTAAACAGGCGGAACTGGCGCGCTGTTTCTTCCAGATTAGCTTGTTCTCTGCCGCCGCCGGCATGGACGACGATAATCCAGGAACGGAACATATCCGCAGCTCTTTGTGCAGATGCCAGAATTTTGACATTGTCTTCAAAATTTTCTTTATGGCCGGTGTCAAAGTTCATAGCATTGTGCGGAGCATGGATCGTTACTTCCAGTCCGGCCAGTTTATCATGCAAAACGGCCATATCTTCCGCCGGCGTTGTAGGCACGACCATCAGTTCGACAAACATTGATTTTTGGTTGGCTCGGACAAACCTGGCCGCCCCATCGACAAAAGCCGGGTTGTTCTGCAGATTGGTACTAAACAGCTTAAATCCGTATCGGCGCATTGGCCTCTCCTACAAATTCAGATTGTCAAGATACCAGTCAACCGTTTTGACAATGCCGGTTGCAAAATTTTCGTCCGCTTTCCAGCCGAGTTCGGAAGTGATTTTATCGGCGTTGATGGCATAGCGGCGATCGTGTCCCGGACGGTCTTTGACAAAAACAACCTGCTCTTTGTACGATTTGCCGTCTGCCCGTGGTCGGCGGTCGTTTAAGATTGAACAGATGGCGTCGACAATTTCCAGATTGTTCTTTTCGTTATGACCGCCGATATTATATGTTTCCCCGTTTCTGCCCTTGTGGAAAATCAGATCAACTGCCTGGCAATGATCAAGCACAAAAAGCCAGTCGCGAACGTTTTTGCCATCGCCATAAATCGGGATTTCCTTGCCCGACAGAGCGTTGGAGATAATCTTCGGAATCAGCTTTTCCGGGTGCTGTTTGGGGCCGTAGTTGTTGGAACAGTTGGAAATGGTAATGTTCATACCGTATGTCCGGTGATAGACCCGCGCCAGCATATCCGATCCCGCCTTGGAGGCTGAATAGGGAGAACTCGGATCATAGGGCGTGGTTTCGCTGAAAAATCCGGTTTCACCCAATGCACCATAGACTTCATCGGTCGAGATGTGGTGAAAACGACAGTCTTCATAACCGGGTTTTACCTTGTGCGGCGATTCCATCCAATGATTGCGGGCGGCATCAAGGAGCGTAAAGGTTCCCAAAAGATTGGTTTCGATAAAAGCACGCGGCCCGCTGATGGAGTTGTCAACATGGCTTTCAGCGGCAAAGTGAACCACTCCGCGGATGTCATATTCCTTAAACAGGCTGGTAACCAGACTGGCATCGCAGATATCGCCTTTGACGAAGCGGTAGTTCGGTGCTTCTTCACATTCTATAACATTGTCCGGATTGCCGGCATAGGTCAGTTTGTCGAGATTGATGACCAAATAATCGGAATATTTTTTGACCCAGAAGGGGACAAAGTTTGAACCGATAAAACCGGCCCCACCGGTTACCAAAACTGCTTTCATCTGTTATTTCCCTCCAAATTGTCAATACATTCCCTCAGGGCATCACGCCAATGACGAATCCTGAT
>CAYXBH010000093.1:0-4604 GCA_964463185.1 uncultured Azospirillum sp.
AGATAAAAAAACATAACACCAAAATTATCTTTTCAAATGTCAAAAAACAACCGCGACGCGTACTTCATAACGCTTTTCTGGAAGAAGGAATAGATTTTCACACGATTTCTACGGCTTCCACTTTCCAAAATGCCCTGAAAATGGCCAAACGCTACCTGAAAAACAAGGAAAAACAAAACACAGAGCCGCAAGGCTGACCACAAAGCCCCGCCCTTCACGGGGCTTTTATATTTGGCTCAATTATGATTAGCGTATAACAACATAATCCTTTCAGATTATTAAAACAGAATTGAAATATAAATTCTTACCAAATAATTTAGCAAGGATTTTTAATGATTGGCTTTATTAAATCACTCTGTTCCACAAAACATAGTATTTATAGACTATAAAAATACTTCACCCTTAAATCAATATTAACCAGTCATAAATTCATACATTCTTAAGATCTTGATCCGAGAACCATACCCCCTCCCTGTCATTCTCGGGCACATTTTTTTATTGTCATTCTCGGGCTTGACCCGAGAATCCAGTCAACAAAGAAGCCTCATCTTTAACTGGATGCCCAATCAGGTCGGGCATGACATAGGGGGGGGGAGGTGGACGCCCGGAACGGGTCGGATATGACACAGTACAAAGAACGTCATTCTCGGGTCAAGACCTAAGAATGACAATAAAAAACAACACTTTTCTTTAATTTAGTGTATTTTATTTATGGACAAATTTGCCAAAACAGTATATATTAAGTCCATTATTTACAAAAACGGAGATAATGATGAAAGATATATACCGCGTTGTCTGCAGCGAAAACCAGAAGCTCTACCCCGGACAAACTTTTATTGACTTTATGCCAGCCGGCCACAGCCGACAGGAAAACTGCCTTAACCACGAATCAATTTTGCAAATGCGCCGAATGGTCAACCCCGGTGTTGACAGTATAGAAAACGGACTGCTGCTGACAGACTATGGCGACAACCGCTTGGAACTGCAATACGAAAAAGCATACAATTACCACATTCGTCGCCATCAGGAATATGTCAAAAAAAAATACGAACCTCTCATTTTTGAGCGCTTTCAGCAGATGAAAACCGCCGGCAAAGAAAAAACGCTGGAAGTCAGCCTGCGTGATCTGGTCGTGCTTTATGACTTCAACCAGTCCGTCGACGACGGTTCGCCCAAAAGCGCCCGGGAAATGGCTCTGATTGAAGAAGCCCGAAAAAGAAAAGAAATAGAACGACGCAAAAACGAAATGAGAGAACAACAGGCTCAAAAAAAACAGAACCTGACAACGGAACAAATTTTGAGATGGAAGTACTCCCGCTATTCAGGAGACTGAGCCTTTATGGCGATGGCAAAAAATCCTCCACAAAAAAGCAGGAGAAAATCTCCTGCTTTTTTTTTCATGTGTTTGTCTGATTAAAATTTATATTTGGCATTCAGCAGCCCGGTATGATTGTCATAATCATCACGGAACTGTCCTTCATAGCTCAGCGAAACCTCAACATTGTCGCTGATGCCTGCCGACAATCCGGCGCCGAACTCAACAGCAAACCGGTCCAGAGCTTCACCGCTGACACGATAAGCCGCGTCGTTTGTCAAAGCGACAACAGAGCTTGCATCATCGTTAAACAGATCATAAGTTACGGCCAAACGAACTTCCGGTCGCAGAACCATATTGTTTTCCAGCACATATTCTTTGCTCATCTTAGCTCCAACGACTGCCGTCAGAACATCGGAGTCATTGGCCGAAATATACTGATCGGCCGTATCGGTATAAGCATCCTGGCTGATATGCAGATAACGGAGACCTGCTTCCGGTGTCAGATTATAGCCACCGACCTGCATTTCATAACCGGTCATGGCCTGCAAACCAATTGTATCAACGTCATAGTCTGCCTTGACGCCGTAACCGGCCAGATCCTTGCTTTCGGAATAATCGGACCAGCCGTAAGTGGCAACCGCATTGACAAACCATGCGGAAGGTTTGTATTCGCCGTACAAAATGGCCGTATGCGTATCTACATCGGTATCGCGCATAAAGCCGTCGATATCGGTATTGGTATAAGCATAGCCGACACCGAGCTTAATCTTATCATTGACGTGTTTTTCAACACCCATGGCGACCCCGGCGGAATCCGCATCAAAACCTTTGGCCTTGGCCGATCCGTCTACATTGGCTTTGCTGAACATCCCCTGAATCCAGAGAGTCACCTTTTCAAAGATACTGTCGCCAGAGGAAATTCCCTCGCCGCCGGTAGCAACTGAACCACCGCTCAAACGGGTGGAAACGGCACCGAAAACCTGCCCTGCAGTTTGCTGCTGGGTCTGGATAACCATCGGAGAAACTTCCGGGGACAACGCACTGACAGCATAAACACCAGCTTTGACCTCTGCCGGGTTTGCCGACTGCAGCAATGCTCCGATGTGGTTGGCCGCAGCATTAAAACGTGCGCTGCCGTTTGAGCTGGACGTAATGGCGATGATTGCACGCATCTGGTTGTTATTTGCCCCGGTTACGCTGCTGATACTTTCCGCCGATTTTTTGGTAATTTCATAAGAACCGTTGGCCGTCGATTTAATATCGTAAAGAGCATTTTCGGCAATATCAAATTCTTTATCAAGCGATCCCTCATCGGTAATCAGTTCATAATTGCCGCCGGCATATCCATTTTCAAACACCAACGCCAGCTCGGCACCTTCATTAACCACCTCGTTGCTGATGGTGGTTGTGCCGGTTTTAACCGTCAACACCGTATCTTTGGCAAACGTTGTTGTTCCGTTTCCGGAAATTCCGCCGTCCAAAGTAACGTCGCCGGTAAAGTCCAACGTTCCGATATTATAAATATCATTCAGCTTGCCGCCGGCTTTATTGTTGGCAAAAACGACATCGCCCATTGTCAACGAACCGCTATTATAAATAGCGCCGCCATCTGTGCCGGCAGTGTTATCCAAAAACTCCGCATCGCCTAATGTGAGATTCCCGCTATTGTAAATAGCACCACCCTCTGTACCGGCACTGTTTCCACTAAAGGAAGCATTATTGCCAATTATCATATCGCCGTAAAAATTACCGATAGCGCCACCATAACTTTGTTTGGATTCATTATTGCGGAAAACGGCATTTTCTCCAAGTACAAATTTTCCTTCTCCTCCATTGAGCCAGTTATAAATAGCACCGGCCGCATATTGTGCCTTGTTGTTTTCAAACACGGCACCATCACCGAGTGTAACATTGGAATTATAGGCATAAATTGCCCCGGCAGCTCCTTTGGCAACACTGCCATCGGAATATTGATATTCCTCGCTAAGAGCCTCGTTTCCGGAAAAGAGAACATTATCCCAGGCTTCAAGCGTTGCCTCACTGAGATAGATAGCTCCGCCAGCATCTCCAGCACCGTTTTCAACCTGCGCTTCGGCACGATTGTTGACAAAAGAAACATTGTTGCCTAACTGGGTAACAGACTCATCAGCACCAAATATAGCACCACCGGCATGAGAACTATTGCCCTCAAACCTGGAATTGTCGCCAATTACAACGGTGTGACCGAACTCAGTTTTTTCTGTAGCATTGTTCAGGTTGGAAATGGCGCCACCATGTACACCGGAAGAGTTATTACGAAAAGTGACTGAACCAAGATTAATGATTGAACCTGCTTCGCTGCTGGTGCCATCAGTCCAGACCGCAACAGCACCGCCCTCACCCGTAGCTGTGTTATTTTCAAATACTGCACCATCTCCCAGCGTAAAATTACCGGCTTCTATACCCAATGCACCGCCCATGGCAGCAGAGTTGCCGGTAAAAACAGCCTTTTCACCGATACTTGTTGTTCCACCGGTTTTATCACGCAGATAAATAGCACCGGCACCCCAGGCATTTTCTTCGGCTTTATTCCCTTCAAAACGGACATTATCGCCCATGGTAACACTGTCAAGCAGTTTCATAACACCGCCGGCACTGACCGTTGTGCTGTTGCCGCTGAATTCGGTATCGTCTGCCACGGTAACATTTTCAACATCTTCAGCAACGGTAACCACACCGGCGCGTACGCTATCACTATTGGTATAACCGGAATAAATACCTTCCAGCAGATCTCCAGACGAAGCCTGAAATCCTTCATCTGCCATTGCTGATGTCGAAAAAGCCACACCGATCAAAGCTGTTGTAATTAAAAGTCTTTTCTTCATATTATAAATCCTTTAGTTTTCAAAGAAACCAACTTCCACACACCTGCTGCCGGACAGACAAACTTCCAGTATCAGGATCTGTATTGCGAGGATTTTGTTTTCTTCTTTAACATTTCTAACTCTCTGTTTTGGTAATAAAAAAAACAGCCATCCGAAACGGATGACTGGGAGTTAGAACCAATTGTAAGAATTGTGCAGCGTATTGGGCATATAAGACTATGCCTTATTAACTGCCTCCCAGTCACAAGACTAAAAGGCAGTTTTACACCTACTTATCGTAAGCAACTTACAAGAGGGTTCTAAACCTCACATCAGTCATCACTGATGCAAAATCAGACTATTATAATTTATTGTAGAAATCAAGCATAAAAAAACACTCTGTTCCACAAAACATAGTATTTTTGTTTAACAATCATTACACC
>CAYXBH010000094.1:0-4547 GCA_964463185.1 uncultured Azospirillum sp.
TTGTGAGTTTATTAAAAATCAGACTTATGAACAGAAATGTTTATCTTAAAAATCCGGACGGAGAGTGTCCTTTGTGGTCTTCTGCCATGGTGGTCAGCTATTGCGATTCGGTTTTTAGATGTTGCTCCGTTGCAGCTTCCCCGACCGGGCGTAACAGTGCGGCCGACAGATAAAGAAGGAGAAGGCTTCTTTGCTTGGAATGTCAAGAGCCCACGAGGATCACAATATCCTGTCGCTGTTCCAGTATAAGGATATCGCACCTCAAAGGGCGTTATTATCTTTCCATCCGTTGGAAGAAGGCGAGATGTTTCTTTATGAAGGTAAACTTTACGTGGTAAAGTTCAGTCAAAATCGCGGTTTTTACCTGCAGAACATTTATGTGCTTTATCATGAATTTTATGCCGGAATGGAGGCCACCATCCATGGTTATACCGAAGAGGAGTTTATGCTCTGCCGGGTTTATGTCATCGGCCAGTACAAACAACAACTGGGTATATGCTGGATCGGCTATGCGGAAGAAAATAACAGTCTGCTCTATATCAAGCTTTTTCAAGCAGATATTGACCGCTTTGAGGCTTATACTCCGGCGCAGTTGTCAACTGAAGCCATCAATGTTGAGGACGTCTTTTATGCCCACGACCATTTCTGGAAGTCGTGCCGGGATGAGAAGGGGGATACTTTATCAAAGAGAAAAAGTATCCGGCCAAAATGTCTGTTATCCGTATGTCTTGATCAAAAGCCTCTTCCGCATTTAGGCGGGGGAGGCTTTTTATTTGGAGCAAGATGAAAACGGAATAAAAACGGCGGCAAATTTTTGTTGCTTGCCATGACAAATAAAAATGCTATGATGACATCATATAATGATATTTTTTGCGGAGCTTTTTTTGACTATGGCAGATGAACTGATTGATATCTTTGATGAAAATATGAATTTGTTGGGAACTGCGATGAGATCCCAGGCGCACCGCGAAGGACTTTGGCACAAAACGTTTCATTGCTGGTTAGCGCGCAAAAACGAAGAAGGAAAAGTCATGGTCTGGCTGCAACAGCGCAACAAGGACAAATCCATATACCCCGATATGCTGGATGTTTCTGCTGCCGGCCATGTCAAATCCGGCGAAGAAGTAAAAGATGGCTACCGTGAGGTAACCGAAGAACTGGGGCTTTTTCTGAAAAAAGACGATCTGGTTAAAATGTTTACCACCCGGGAAATATATCAGCAGGGAGAAATCTATAACAGGGAATTTGAAGTTTTGTACATGGCGGCGGTCGATAACCTGTTGGCTAAGGTAAAGCTTCAGCCCGAAGAAGTGGCGGGGCTCTATGAGGTCGAACTGGGAGATTTTATCCGTCTGGTCAAAGGCGATTGCAACAGTATCGATGCTTGTGGCGTCCACCGCAACAACGATAACACTTATACCTGGGAAGTTATTTCCGTAACTCCGGACAAAATTGCCGGACATAGTAAGGAATATTATCTTAAATCAATGGAAATGCTTGCACGCTATATGGAAAATGTCTGAAAGGACAGTCTTGCCAAAAATCCGAAAATACCATATAATATAGACAAATAACGGTACAAACACGATTCTTCTCTATTCTGTGATTGTACGCCATGGGGTCAAATAATGAATTTCAGTTATGCTAACGAACTAATTTTGCGGGAAAAGAATTTTGGGATGGCTAACGGGCGGCCGGAGGATACCTGGTATTTGTTTCACAATCATGTATTTGGTGCGGCGGAAGTGGCAAGAGCTGTTGCAGAACAGGCCGGGATGGATATAAACCTGGCTTATTTTTCAACCTTGCTGCACGATATCGGCAAAATCAGGGAAAAATACGAAAAACGCTTTCATGGTGTTTTGGGCTATGAAATGCTTAAAAAAGAAACCCCTGATATTGCGCGTGCCTGCCTGTTACACACGTTTCCGTTTAACCGGCTGGAAAGTTTTGAACATTACCGGAATATGTTTTTCGGCCACCAGGAAGATTATGACCTGACGGCAGATTTTATCCGATCTCACCCTTTAAGCGATTATGATCTTCTGGTTCAGATGTGCGATGGCCTGTCCAACGCTTATGGATTGGTAACCATTGAAGAAAGGGCGGAGGAATATGCTCGTCGCCACGGCATAGACATTCCGCCGGGAATGTTGGAATCCATGCACGAGTTGAAAGATTATTTTGATAAAAAAATCGGGATGGACGTCTATACATTGTTTGACAAGATTGCAACCAAAGATATTTTTATCGGGTATCCCTGCTGTTGCTGAGTTTTTCGGGAGGGTAGACTGACCCAAAGTACCAGCTACCACGACGGTGCCACCAGCGGTTGGCACCGGCAAAAACAAGGTTTGCTTTTGATTAAAAAATCGATTATTTAATAAAAAGCAGGGGAAACCGAAAATGATCAAATACTGTGTATGGGATGTCGGCAAAACGATATATAACTATAGTCTGAAACCTTTTGAACGCTGGCTTGAAGAAAGAGTTCCTGATCGAGAAAAATTCCGTGTCGCCGGTGGCTTGCGGACATACGATTTTAACCCCTATATGCTTGGCAAAATCACGCATGAAGAAATGAGTCGGGAAATCTGTTGCCGCTACGGCATCATATATACGGAAGACACGCCGGCAGAAGTTGGCCGGGAACTTCGCCGCGGGGTCGGTCGTTTTTTCCCGGAAACCAGAAAAATGATGGTATATCTGCAAAACAGGGGGATTGAAAATGCGGTTTTTTCAAACGCATTGCCTGTTCTTGCCGGCACGGTGCCGTATGCCGACATACTGAAAGCTGAAAATATCTTTACTTCGTACCGGGCCGGAGTACTGAAACCGGATTCTGCCGCCTTTGAATATGTACGCGCTCGGCTGGAGTGTCAGTTTGGCGAAATGATCTTGGTTGACGACAAGCTGCAAAACATTGAAACAGCCCGTTCGCTAGGAATGTACGGTATTGTTTTCAAAGCTGCGACCATTGAAGAAGAATTAAAAAGAATTGTTGCTTTTGACAGCAGGACAACTCTTGAACACCAAGTCTCTCCTATGCCGGAAAAAATGTTCTCCCAGAAGATTCTATCGATGAAAAAAGAGTGTCTGGAGCATTAAATGCCATAAGATTCAGTGTTTCTTAATGTGGGAGCAAAAGGCTCTTCTTGTGCCGGCGTGCCCGGTGTTTACAAAAGGCCAAAAAAGGTGTATAAACAAGATATAAAAAATTATTAATTTTATACTATATGAAAAAAAATTGTATTTTACTGTTGCTGCTTTTTGTTTGTGCGGCCTGCAACAAAGAAGACGACCCCAAACCGCTGTCTTCTTATCCCGTTGAGGAAGAAGAAACGGCCGTTATCGACAAGATGTACGAAGTAACTATGCGCCGGGAAATACCGTTTCCTTTTGCCGCCTATGTCATGCGTTTGTCAAACGGCAGGGACGTGTATATGATCCGCTATCGTTACAACCGGGATCTCAGGGAAGGTGAAAGCATCCGCTACCGGGTTTTTTCGTTTTGTACGGATGAAATCGCCGTTTTAAACGGTACGGAATTGGGCGACGGCAGCGATGCCGTTTCTGCCGGCATGGAGCAAACCCGCGGTCTGGTGGCCAGTGATCCGACGGAGGCGTATGTCAGGGATATTTTCGATATGAAAATCCGTTACAGTCTGACCTTTCTGCCGATAGACACCTGGTTTATCGAACTGGATAACGGAAAGTTGGTTTTCGTCAAAAAGAGCAAGCTCAATCTGGAGCTGAAAGCGGGCGACCATATCGTATATAATGTCTATACATTGTCCCCGAACGAGGTTCTGGCAATTAAAAAGCTTGACTAAAAAAAGCTCCCGGCATTTTGCCGCGGAGCTTTTTTTGTTTCGGGAGAGGAAAAAGCGGTTGCATTCAAAGCAGGTTAGGGTGTAAAATCCCCACCATATGAATCAACAACGGGTACAACACCGATGAAAAAGCATTTTTATATTTTCCGACACGGTCAGACCATATGGAATGCGGAGGGGCGTCCGCAGGGGCAGCATCCGTATCCGGTTCCTCTGACCATGACGGGGAAAGAGCAGGCCTGTCAGCTTGCAGAGAAACTGGCGGATAAAAAAATCAAACGGCTGATCAGTTCCGACTTGTTGCGGGCAAAACAGACGGCCGAAATCGTGGCGGAAAAACTGGGGTTAGAGATAGAGTTTGATCCCCGGTTGCGGGAAGTTGATTATGGTCGCCTAAACGGGATGTATACCATAGAACGGGAGGAAAAATTCCCCGACTTTCGCAAATGTTATGCCGATTATTCGGCGCACTTTCCGGACGGCGAGAGTTTGGGCGAAGTAGCTGATCGTATGAAAGCGGCCATCCGCGATGCTGCATTGAAATACAATAACCGCAACATTGCCGTTTCCACCCACGGCAACGCTATGACCGTGCTACTGAACGTTTTGTTCAGCCGCCGTCTTTTCAGGCTGGCAAACTGCGACTTTTTTCACATTACCTACGATTCGGAAACAGACCTGTGGCAGGCGGTAGCCATTCCGCCCGACCAGTCG
>CAYXBH010000095.1:0-4477 GCA_964463185.1 uncultured Azospirillum sp.
TATTGTTGATAAAATTTTGTGTAGATGATACATAGGATTCCTATGTTTTAATTTTTAATATTATGAGTAATAAATTATTTGTTTTAGGTTGGGACAATGTGCTTGTTTCAGATGTTGCGGAAAATATTCATGCCTCGTATCTGTCCATGCTTGAAAATTTTATCTGCATTTTGCTTCCCGCTGGACATTAGATGATACCAGAAGTATGCAGGGAATACGTCCGGATGGTATGCCGAGCCGGCTATGACTCTCGGTGTTACTAGTTTTGAGGAAGCGTTGACACAGGTTTTTGACTGGAAAACCGGCGAAATCGAGAAAATTGCTTCTCATCTTACCGATTATTGAGTGTAGGGTGATTTTCTTTAAGTTTTGCGAAAAATAAAAAATCCGGCTATTGTCGGGTTTTTGTATTTGAGGGGGCAAATATTCCAGGTTATGGTTTCAGAATCGGGATTTTCGGGTTAGCCAGAGCAAAAATGCTTTGTACAGTAAAGTAGTCTGCCAGAGGGCCGCCGTCATAGTTTCTGATCAGTCCGCCGGCCTCTTCCACAATCAAGGCACCGGCTGCAAAATCCCATGGTTTTAGGCTTAGCTCCCAAAAAATTCCGGTGCGTCCGCAGGCGACATTGCACAGATCGAGAGCGCCGGCACCGCTGCGGCGAATGTCCAGCGACTGCTTACAATATGCCGCGGCTAATTTCCAAGTTAAATTCATGTCATAGCTTCCGGTACCGAAAGCAGCCAGAGAAAAAGAAAGAGAATCTTTTGAAGTGTGTATAGGTTTTCCATTGCAAAAGGCGCCTTTGTTTTTCTCCGCGGTAAACAGTTCTCCGGCGAAAGGATTGAAGATGATGCCGATTTGAGGTTTGCCGTCTTTCAGCAAGGCAACGGAAATGCAGCTCCAGTGGTAGTTTTTTACAAAATTGACGGTGCCGTCGATAGGATCGCAGACAAAGCAGTATCCTTTTTTGTTGCCGTGTTCGTTTCCTTCTTCTTCGAGAAAAGATGCTCCGGGTAGCAGAGCTATCAGCTTTTCTTTTAGAATTTCCTGTATTTTCAGGTCGTAGGAGGTAATCAAGTCTTTCGGGTTTTTGTTTTTGCTTTTGACTTTGATGGCCTGCGGAGAGAGAAGAATGGTCCCGCATTCACGAATGATGCTGACAATGTTTTCTATCATGACATATTTTACCGATTGGATGAGGGGCTGTAAAAAAGAGCCGTTTGGGGAACGGCTCCGTAGAAAGTTAGTCGGCTTTAACCGGTTTTCCCCATTGATTTTCTTTTTCTTCGCCTGGCAGGCAAAACCAGATCAAAAGCGCAATGCTACCGATGTAGGGAATGATACCGATAAGTATCCAGAACCAGGGTTGACCGAGGTCATGAATGCGACGGACGGCCAGCTCCAGACTGGGCAACAGCAGAGCAAGAGCAACAATTATGCTGAGAAAGCCGTCGAACAAAAGACCGTCGAGAATGCCGGCACCTATCCCGATCAGAAAACAAAATAGAGTGAAGTACCAATATTGGGTACGTCCGGCTCGGCCGTTGAAATCAATGTTGGTATAGAGGTTTTTAACCGTTTCGACGAAGTATCTGTTAAAACCTTCTTTGGTTAAAACCGATTTGATGTATTTGTTAAAGCCCTGTTTGCTGAAAATAGGGAAAACATTTTTGGTGAAAGTATTTTTTATGTCGTCAATAATCATCAGGATATCCTTAAAAAATTAATTTCATTAATAAAATGCTCTCATAATTGCAAAATTGCAATTATAAATTTGATCCCGTGTATATTTAAGTTGAAGTGCATACGGTCTGTTGGTCGGTGTCAGTTTTCTTCTTTAGTTTCCAGCGGGCGGCATACCTCGGGCGTAAAAGTGCAGGCAAAAAGATAATTGCCGAAGCTGTCGTGGTAGGTAGTGGTGGCGGTAAGCCCGGAAGCAAACATGACCTGCAGCCCTTCGCACATAGCGGGCAAAAGTTGTCGACAGCCGAAATCTTGCAGCCTGGTGAGCATGTAGATCCGGTCGCGTTCGCTCCAGTCCGCGGAGTTGGCGTTGACGATGTAAGTGTAGTTTATTTCCCGGTTGTGGCGCTTTATATCGACCCATTTGATGCCGCTTTGAATGTCGACTGGCAGCATTTCCTGCATATTTTTGAGCTGGGCATCTATCTCTTTATCGCTTAAATGTCGTATTTCTTCGTTTTTTGCCTGCGCCGAGAGGGTGAAAAGCAATGTTGCGGCAAAAGCAATGACTGACGTTTTCATAAAATATTCTCCCTATTTTCCGGCGGAAGATTTCTGCTTGTAACTTTCCATCATTGCACGGCATTCGTTTATGTCATGACTGCATTTGAGAAAATATTCCCCGTTTGTTTTTACGTAATCGGCTGATACTCGTTCCAGCCTGGAGTTAAATGTATTCATCAGGTCGAGGTTGGTGCAAAGAGTGGCTTTGATCTGCGGGCATAACTCCTGTTTCATCCGGTCGGCGATGAGCGCTTTTTTGTTTTCGTCCAGCTGGCTGCGGATATTTTCGGGCAAGATGGAAAAGATTTTTGGGAGGTCGATCTGATAGATGTAATTCAATTCTTCTTTTTCCATTTTAATGTTTTGCCAGACAACACCTGGGTTGATTTCTATCGGTAAAGAGGAGCGCATGGTTTCAATTTGTTTTTTAACAGCATTTTGCATATATTTTTCAACTTCTATCCGGTCTGTGGCATCATTCCCGGTTGCTGGGGGAAGATCGATTTCCTGAGCACGGGAGGGGAGGGCAATGGTGATGCTGATAATCAGTGCATAAATAAAGCTTTTCATAAGTTTAAGCTCCTCTTGTTATGTTGTTAATAGCTTTATAGTAAAGTAAAAAAGAGCGGAGGGCAACATAATCTTTGATCGGAAACAAAAATCCCTGAGTGGTGTGTCCGGAGCATTCGAGCTGTAGAATCTGTGGTATTGGGAATATGTGCCGGAGGTTGTCAGTCAGTTTCCAGCGGTCGGTGTAGTCCGGATGGTTCAGTTTCTTGCGAATCTGGTATTTGGCTGCCAGAGAGTCGATTGGAGCCAGTTCGTTTTCATATTTTTTGGCCGGCAGAATGCTGGTGCCGATGGCCAGTTCAAATCCGTGATTAATGCTCATACTGTAGGTGTCAAGAAATGCGCAGCTTTTAGGATCTCCGTCCGTGAAAGCAGTGGGGGAATCGGCAGTGAGTGTGACGATGTGGTCAGGATGAGTCTGTTTTTTCTATCGTTATGGTAATAGTAAGGTGCTGTTTTTTCGCCGCGATAAGCATTGATGGCATATTCTTTTTCGTATTTTTAAGTAGATTCAGAATATTTTCAGTCTGTTTGCGATACGATAAATATTTATTTTATTGTTATCCCCATTATTCACAGCTTATGGATAAGTAAAAAGAGAAAAGAAAAATATTCTGTTTGTTTTTGTGTTTTTTCCTGATAAAACGGAGCCGGTGGAATTGTAAAACAAGATGAGTTTATGCTGATGGAAAAAATTGATGAGGTTGCATTACCGCAAAATATAGAAGCAGAGCAAGCGCTTTTAGGAGCGCTTTTGGCCAATAACAAGGCTTATGAGCAGGTTTCCGATTTTTTGAAACCGGTGCATTTTGCTGATGCTGTCAATGCTAAAATTTTTGAAGTTGTTTCCCGGTTGATTTCCCGTGGACGGGTGGCGGATACGATTACGTTGAAAAACTATTTTGAGCAGGAGGGTATTTTAACCGATGTCGGCGGTTATCAATATCTGATCAAGCTGGCGGAGAGCGCGTCGCCGCTGACCAATCCTGAATATTATGCTCAGTATATTTATGATCAGTATTTGCGCCGGGAGTTGATTGCCACCGGTTGTGATATCGTGAACAACGCCATGAAAGAAGATATCGACTCTTCGGCTTCCAGCCAGATAGAAGAAGCGGAGCGGCGTTTGTATGAGTTGTCGGACAAAGGTGACGGACAGCGCGGGTTTGTCGATTTTTCCGATGCATTGACCCAGTCTTTGAATACGATTGAAAAAGCTTATCAACGCGAGGGTAAAATTTCCGGCATTTCAACCGGTCTCAATAATCTGGACAGACGTACCGGCGGTCTTAATAGCTCCGACCTGATTATTCTTGCCGGGCGTCCAGCGATGGGAAAAACCGCGCTGGCTACCAACATTGCCTATAATGTTGCCGACTGGATGAGTCGGGATCGCTATCTGGAAGAGAAGGCACGTGGAGTGGCCTTTTTCTCTCTAGAAATGTCCGCTGACCAACTGGCAACCCGTGTACTCTCGAGCGTAGCGGCGATTTCGTCGCAAAAGATGCGCAACGGTGATATTGACAACGGCGAGTTTGATCGGCTGGTGGAGGTTGTGCGTTCTTTGGAGCGAATCCCGCTTTATATCGATGATACGCCGGGGCTGACCATTAATGCCATCCGCAATCGGGCGCGACGCTTAAAACGCAGTAAGGGGCT
>CAYXBH010000096.1:0-4351 GCA_964463185.1 uncultured Azospirillum sp.
CGTACGACTTAATTAAACAAAGTGGCGAATTTGTGATCAATCTGACAACCCTGCCGCTGGTTACCGCCGCCGATTTTTGCGGCGTTAAATCCGGCCGAGATACGGACAAGTTCAAAGAAACTGGACTGACTCCCGGCGCCTGTTCGCAGATTTCCTGCCCCCAGATCGTTGAAAGCCCGGTTTCCATTGAGTGCAAAGTGGTCAATGTAACCAATTACGGCAGCCACGATATGTTTTTGGCAAAAATTGTCGCGGTCAACGTCGATGACAAATATCTCGACCAGGACGGCAAATTGTGGCTGGAAAAGGCGGGACTGATCGCTTATTCGCACAATTACTATTACACGCTCGGACGCAATGTCGGCTTTTTCGGATTTTCCGTCTGCCGAAGCGCGCTCAAAGCTCGGGAAAGAATGAAAAACGTAGTGGTGGAAGTCAAAGAACCCAAGATTATGCCGGTTGAGAGCAAAAACAAATTTGCCTTAAAAAAATGGAACCGCAAACCGGACGGCAAAAAAAACAATACGGGCAAATTCAACGGCCGGGAAAAATTTGAAAAATCCCGCAAAATGAAGTTTGACGATGAGTATTCTGCTGCGCCCGGCAGTCGTAAAAAGTTTGGCCACCGCCATGACAACAATGCCGGATATGACAGCAGAAACGAGCACAAAGGCGGGTTTAACAGCCGCTCAAGACATAGTATTGCCAAACGACATGATTAAAAAAATCCCCGGTTTCGGGGATTTTTTAGTGCGGCCTTTCAAACAACAATTTTTTCCTGATCATATAAAACAACAAAAAGAGCCCCGGCAGCACCAAAAGCGAAGCAGAAAAGAAAAACACCGGCCAGCTGACCTGCTCGGCCAGCATCCCGCTGGTGGAGGCAAAAATATCCCGCGGCAGACTCATCAATGATGACAGCAGCGCATACTGGGTGGCGCTGTAAGCCACATTGCACAGCGAGGCCATGTAGGCCACGAGAGCCGTAGATCCCATACCGGCCGACAGATTATCCATACACACCGTCAGCGCCAGAGTATATACATTATCTCCGGCATAGGCCTGTCCGATATAGACCAGATTGGTTACCCCCTGCAATATGCCAAACAAAATAAGAGCTTTGGGCAGACCGGAATGTTTGATGTAAATGCCGCCGAGCAGGCCGCCGACAATGGTTGCCAGCATACCGTAAATTTTAGACACATAGGCAATCTCGGTGTTGCTGAAGCCCATATCTTTATAAAAAACAAAGGCCATGGGCGCTTTATATTCGTCGCTTAAACGATAAAGCAGGATGAACAACAAAATCAGCCCCCAGCGGTGATGGTGCATAAAATCTTTGAAAGGCTCCACAACCGACTCTTTGAGAAAACGCCGCAGACGAGGTCCGAACGGCAGTTTTTCTTCCCTGTATCTTTGATCTTTGTCCGGCTCTTTTGCCAACAATACGGTTATGATGCCGATAAAAGTGCCGGCCGCCATGACGATATAGACTTCGCACCAGCTGAGCCAGGTTGTCAGCCACAAGGCAAAAGCACCCGAAAAAAGCATACCAATCCGGTAACCGAGCACAAATACCGCCGAAGCGGCACCCTGCTCTTCGGGTGTGAAACTATCGATCCGGTATGCGTCAAGCACAATATCCTGCGAGGCAGAAAAAGCAGCCACCACCAAAGCCAGCAACGCCATCCAGGTAGTATGGACGGCCGGGTCGATTGAGGACATCAGGAGAATGGATACCATCAGGCAAAGCTGGATAAACAGCGCCCAGCCGCGGCGGCGTCCCAGACGACAAAACAAAGGTAGCCGGATGCGGTCAATCAGCGGCGACCACAGCCATTTGAAACCGTAAGGCATCCGCGCCAGCGAAAAAAGCCCGATCAGGGCATAGGGGATTTGGCTTTCCTGCAACCAGACAGTCAGCGTGCTTGCAACCAGAAGCAGCGGGAAACCGCTTGAAAAACCCAAAGCAAGTATTACCGGCATTCTCTTGTCAGCATAAATTTTTGCGGCTTCCGACCATTTTGCAAGCATTTTTATCCTCCCGTATCTGCCGTTTTTTATAACACATACAGGTTAATTTTTTATATAGTGTAATCTATTTTCCGCCGGAAAATTGGAATTTTGAAAATGCGGACAATTTTCACGTCTTTCTTATATTTTTCCTCATAAAGAAAACCGGCGACAAACAAGCGGAGACGACTCAACAGTATATGAAAAAGCGTTCGTTCGCCGATGCCTTCACCCTGACGAAAAGCGTCGACCAATTCGGATGGATATCTGCTGCTGCGGGCAATCCATTCACCACCGTATACGGCAAACAACGAACTCTTGTTTCTGAAAGCATTTTTTTTACAAAGGGAAATTTCATCAGCAATGAAACAAGAGCATTTTCGTCATAAAAATTTATCTTGTGCGGGCAGAAACGGAAAAAACAACGTCCATACCACGGCATGACTTCCGCAATCCTGTCTTTTATTTCTTTTTTCGACTGCCGACAAAAGTTTTGCCAGTCCGATTTGGATAAATAAACGTCCGTTCTGTATTTTTGCAGTAGCAGGTCCAAACCCCTTTCGTATTTTCTGATAATAATGCTTTTATTGGATTCCACCTTGATATTTTCAAAAAAATATCGAAAATCAGGAGAAGAAAACACTTTTTTGTTTACACATACGAAATAGCTCATAACAAAATGATTGCCGGAGGCACCCCAGGCTTCGACACCACGTTTCTCCATTTCCCTGAACATATCGTCTAATGGAAATACGCCTCCCAAACAGGAATCGTTTACTAAAAGCAGCTCATCATAGGAATTTATTTTTTCCCATCCGAGGTGCCTTATCAACTCGGCCCAGGAACCAAAGTCGTATTTCCCGTGCTTTTCTCCCCATGCGCCGGCAACAATATTTTCCAGTTTCTTTCGCTCCTCCGACGTTAAGGCATTGTCGAAAAAACAATAAACATCAGCAAATCTGCTCAATTCCTTTAAATAAAAAGCACATCTTTGCCAATAGCGTCATTGCCGTTATAGCCCGCGAACAAACAAATTCTTTCTATATTCATCTTAGCCTTCCGTCTTAAACCAAAAAAAAAGACGCCATGATGGGTGGCGACTGGAAGTTAGAAGCTATTTCACAAGAGAATAGTGTGACATATTGGCAATATGATACAGATATGCTTATTCTGCCACCTTCCGGTCACAGACCAAAAGGTGTGCAAAATTTCGTCTTACACAGACGCTTGTGAACAGAGGCTTCTAACCCTCAAAACAGACATCACCTGTTTCAGGAAAAACAATATATAAAATTTTAATATATTACAAGCAGATTTGTTCAATCAGATAGTCGAGCAGCAGGCGACCGGCAGACGTTGCGCGGACATTTTGCGGCGTTTCTTCAACCAGCTCCGCCGCCGCCAGCTTTGCCAGCCGTGACCGGTTGGCAAAATCTTCCCAGGCAAGACCGCAGTTTTCGGCAAAACGTTTTTTATCAATTCCTTCGTTTAAGCGCAGCCCCAGAATCGTCAGTTCTTCCGCCCTTTCCGTAGCAGAAACTTCCTCCAGCCGCCAGGGATAAGAAGTGGCAAAAATTTTGTTTCGGCAATGCAGGCGGCCGGCCGCTCCTTCGCCGATGCCGACATAATCATTTCCGCGCCAGCCGCCCAGATTGTGCCGACACTCAAACCCGGAACGGGCATAATTGGAAATTTCGTATTGGCGGCAACCGGTGGCCGCGGTGATTTCTTCCGACAGGCGATAAAGCACCGCCGCCTTTTCTTCATCCATCGGCGGCACTTTCTTTTTGGCAAAAACGGTATTTTCCTCAATCGTCAACTGATAAAGCGACACATGCTTCGTCCCCAGCGACAGAGCCTGCTCAAGTTCTTTTTCCCAAGCTGCCGGCGTTTGTCCGGGGCGGGCGTAAATCAGGTCAAGCGAGTGGTTGTCAAAATTTTTCAACACCGAATCGATGGTGGCCAGCGCCTCTTTGGCATCATGCGTCCTTCCGAGAAACTTCAGATCCGCGTCATTTAAGGCCTGTATGCCGAGCGACAGACGGTTGATGCCGGCCGCGCGGAGATCAGCAAACAGCCCCGGCCGACCGGTGTTGGGGTTGGCCTCAAGCGAAACTTCCGTTTTTTCGGCCAGCGGCCAGAGAGCGGCGATTTTATCTAAGATACGGACAACCTGCGCCGGCTCCATCAGCGAGGGGGTGCCGCCGCCGAAAAATACCGACTCGACCTCATAATCGTCATTCAGGCCTCGGTAATATTCCAGATCCGTCAGATAGCCGTCGACAATTTCCGTCTGGTCGACGTCTTTTTTTACCCGACTGAAAAAATCGCAGTACGG
>CAYXBH010000097.1:0-4282 GCA_964463185.1 uncultured Azospirillum sp.
TGTCGAAAGCTATGGATCAGGTTTCCATGACTGTATCTAACATTCGTACCCTGTATTCCAGTCAGCCGAACTACAGTGGTTTGACTACTAAACTTGCCATCCAGATGGGGGCTGTCGGCGCTGAAATGCTGAATGGTGAGAAGTCAAGTTCGGCCTCGGAAGCATATAATGCTTTCAATGGATCTGTATACATTGGAGAGAGTGATACACAGTATTTCTATGTAGTCTTTAACGGTCTGGGTAAAGAAGCCTGCGTATCGCTCGCTACTGCCGACTGGGGTTCTGGTTCGGGTTCCGGTCTGGTTGCGGTAGGTGCTACGAGTGACAGCGATCTGACCTCTGCCTCTGAAGGCACTAGTAGTTATGAGGGCAAAACTGAGGATGGCTCTTTGCCGATGAGTCTCACGACGGCTGTTGCGGGTTGTAGTGCCTCGTCTGACACCAACAGTGTTTATTGGATATATTACTAATTGTAACAGTTTCGTAGAAACTTCAGGGAGAAACTTCTGTTTCTCCCTTTTTTGTGTGTTTGATGTATTCAGGATAAGTATCCTGCTTTCCCCATGTCATGCCCGACCTGATCGGGCATCCAGTTAAACATAAGGCCATATTGCCCACTGGATTCTCGGGTCAAGCCCGAGAATGACTGAGAGGGGATGTTGGTTTCGGGGCAAGACCTTAGAATGACGTTTTGTACCATGTCATGACTTATTCAAACAGGTCTTTTATTTTTTCCCCGATTTCAACGGCCGGATCAAGCCGTTTTATGGAAACTGTCTGTTCTATATCATAATTGCTTATATCAACCGCATATCCGCCCTCATAAAGGGATTGTACAAACAACATATGTTTGGGCGTCAGCCAGTTTTTGCCGCAAAAGACCAGCACCGGTTTGCCGGAACCGCAGGCCTCGCAGGCCATGGAAACGGAATCTCCGGTAACGATGATCCGGTCGGCGCAGGCATAAAAGCCCATGAGCGGGTTTTCCTTTTTCTCTCCCCACAAATAAGTATAGGCGGGGATATGGCCAATTTTTTTCATAATAATATCCTGTGCTTCCCTGCCTGTTCTCCGGGAAGTTGTAATCAGGATGGATCCGCTGACTTGGCTGTGGATGTATAAAATGGCGTCGGCCAGCATTTTCGCATTTTTGGCGGTAAATGGTTTGTTTTTGATAGCGCCGCCGATAAGAACGGCCGTCAGTGGCCTGGGCAGTTTGGCAAATTCCGGTTCCCAGCGGGCTTTTGCCTCTGCCAGTGCTTTTTCGGAAACGCGGTGCGCGCATCCGGTGATGTAAAAAAGATTGTTGCCGTTGGCTTTGCCACGGTCATGTTCGGGAACAATCACCAGATCCATGTCTTTTAAACCGAAATTACCCGGGAACATCAGTTGGATAATTTTGGTTTTGCCCTTGGAGGCCTTTTTTAGCCACAGGGCAATCGGAGCAGTCCGTCGGCTGATTGAAAGCACAACATCGGGAAAAGGTTCATCTTTTAAGGGGGAGCTTTCACTGCGGCTGACGCCGATCAGGGTTTTCCCCCTCAACAGATTGGGTAAGCCTGCCAGCCTGTTGTAAACAATCTTTTTTTCGATGATTTCAAACTCATCTTCCACGGCGGGAAAAATGCCTTTTGCCTGACCAACACTGCCGGCGCGGTTATCCATAAGCGCCCACATAATTTTTTTCATGTTTGATAACTCTAATATTTTTATAGTAAAACGATTCGTCCTTTATTATATTATTTGTGGCAATTAGTACAATATTTTTTAAATAACGGGAGGTTTTATGAAAAAAATAGCCCTCATTTTGGTCGTTTTGGCTTTTTCTTTTCCAAAGACCGTGCAGGCGCAGTTGTCTGCAACCAAAGATGCACAGTACATTGCCGTTTTGCGGGCGGTTGTCAACTATAAGATTGATGATGAAGAGAACATCCGCGATATTGAGCGTCTGCGTGAAAATGCTCGTTTTAACCAGAAGGTACAGAAAATGCTCGACAAGCTGAGCAACAGCCGCACGAAAAATACCACCAACCGTAAAGTGTTGCAGATATTGGAACAGGCAGGAAAAGACATCTATAATCTGTTGGATTAAGCATTGTTTAACTAAGCTGTGATAAACTAACAGAAATATTTGAAAGAAATGGGGAAAAACTATGAAAGAGCTTCGGTACGCAATGTTGGTGGCAGCTTTTCTGCTTAGCGGATGTCAGCATCAGGATTTTTATTATAAAGAGAGTTCCCTTGCCGCCGAGGACAGTGTGGAAACGAAAGTTGCTGAAGAAAAAGTAACGGCAACCGTGATTCCCGTAAAAAATCCATCCGCCGCCGGCAATGCAACCGTCACTCCGTCAGAGGAAGAAGTCCCCGTGGCAACAGAAAAAACAGCTGAAGAAAAAACAGAAGAAATTGAGGTAATGCACCCTGACGAACCGGTGGAAGAACTGGTTTATGATTCTGCTTACAACCGTTTTCTGAACAATGTCGTGATCAAATCCCGCTCGGAAAACCATGTTACCTATGAATATAAGGACGTCCGCGTTGACGAACTGGCGCCTCTTGCCTCACGCTATTGTCAGGAAAATGGGAATCGTACGGCCGTTTTACGCAGTGTTATCCTTTACAAAAACTTTGCCCGTCGTGCCACTTTTGACTGTATGCGCTTGCAATAGACTTTGTGAAATCCTATATAGATACAAAGAAAAAGATTGCAACATCTGTTGGTCAAGAGTATCAAATGGGGAAAGATTTATATAATATTTTAGGCGTTGCTAAAAGTGCAACCAAATCGGAGATTAAATCCGCCTATCATAAGCTGGCACGTAAATATCATCCTGATGTCAACAAAGACAACCCGTCGGCTGCCGAAAAATTTAAGGAAATTTCGGCTGCTTATGACATTTTGGGCGATGATGAAAAGAGAAAAAAATACGATAACAATGAGATCGATGGCGATGGCAAACCAACCGGTTTCGGTGCCGGATTCGGCAGTGGCAATCCGTTCGGACAGGGTGGTTTTTATTCATCTTCCAGTGGGCAGGGAGCCAATTTCGATTTTTCATCCATTTTCGGGGACGATATATTTTCGGCCTTTGGCGGTGGCGCCCGGGGGACGTACCAGGGTTTTGGGGCGTCATCCCGTCGCCCGCGCAAAGGCGAAGACATCAGCTATACAATGCGGATAGATTTTCTAACTGCGGTTCGTGGCGGCGAGCGACAGGTAACGCTTGGTGGCCGCAATATCAATGTTAAGATTCCGTCCGGTACGATAGACGGCCAGACCCTGCGCTTAAAAGGACTGGGTGCGCCCGGGCACTATAATGGCGAAAACGGCGATGTCCTGATTACTTTAAAAGTTGACAGGCACCCGTATTTTAATATGGAAGGGCAAAACATTACCCTGGAACTGCCGATTACCATAAAAGAGGCAGTTCTCGGTGCCAAAGTAACCGTTCCCACAATTGATGGCCAGGTTGCCGTCAAAATCCCACCCTATGCCGGCAGCGGCGATAAACTGCGCTTAAAAGGCAAGGGACTGAAAAACCGCAATGGGCAGGGTGACCAGCTCATCATTCTGAAGATTGTTGCCCCGCGCGAAAAAAATCCGGAGCTGGAAAAAGTATTGCAGAATATGCCCGATGAAAATGTAAGGACTTTTTAATGCTGTTGGAAACATTACGGGATTTTGAATGGTATAATGAAGCAGAAGAAGTAACTTTCAGCGACCGCGGGGTAAAAATAACGGCGGCACCCGGCACAGATTTCTGGCAGGATGCTCAGCACGGATATCACAAAGACAACGGGCATTTCTTTTTCGCGTCTCGTTTGGGAGCCTTTACCCTGACAGTCTGCTGGCAGCCGGGGATGCCTCTCGATTTTGCCCAATGCGGACTGATGGGAAGAGTTGATGAAAACCATTGGTTCAAAGTTTCACTGATGTCCAAAAACGGTAGCGCCGTCAATGTTTGCAGCGTTGTAACCAACAGCGGAAACTCGGATATGTCCCTTGCCCCCTGCGAGGCCGGTTCCGCAGAAATTTGGTTCCGGCTGAAAAAGGGGGAAGATGGCGTTTGCGAGCTTTCTTATTCGGCCAACGGCATTGCGTATATCCCTCTTCGCCGTTTCCGTCTGCTGGCGGCAAAAAACACCCTGGCGGCGGGAGTTTTTATCAATAGTCCATCCGACAGCCCCTATACCGCACTGTTGACTTCCATAGATTTTTCTTAAAATAAAACACTCTGTTCCATAAAACATAGTATTTTTGTTTAACAATCATTACACCATG
>CAYXBH010000098.1:0-4205 GCA_964463185.1 uncultured Azospirillum sp.
CTGCATTTTGGGGCGTTCCATATGATGTGCTTTTTTTTCGGCCTTGATTTTATCAAATTCAGCTTTCTGTTCCTGTGTCAGAGTGGCCTCAAAGGCACCCATGTTGGAACGGCGGATTTCATCAATCTTGGTTCTAATGTCTTTCATTTGGTCAAACAGAACTTTTAACTGTTCCCTGTCCGCCAGCCGTTGTTCTTGAATGGCTTTGCGCTGTTCATCGGTCAATTTCAGTCTGTCGGCCAGTTTTTCCTCTATTATTTTCGGATCCGGGCGATCCGGTCTCGGTCCCTTGTTTGGCAAAGGAGCGGTTGCCGCGGACGTTTCCTGATTGATTTCCTGCTGGACGTCCGCGGCGTGGACAATGGATGTCCCCGCGAGCAGAACGGCAACGGTAACGGCTAAAAATTTATGTTTCATGTTTATTCTCCTTTCAAATAACTCAGTTTTTGGCTTAATATTTGTCTGGCGTTAAACAGTCTGGATTTTATGGTGCCAACCGGAATGCCGGTTTTTTGGGAAATCTGCTCCTGACTCAAGCCTTCAAATTCAAACAAAATAATCATTTTGCGCATCTTTGCAGGCAGTTCATCCACCGCTTTTAAGATCAGTTTCTGACGCATTTTCGCATCCAAAACTTCTTCCTGTGAAACGGTGGCTGGTATGTTTTCCAAAATTTCTTCCCCTCCCATTTCAGCACTGTTCTGACGGTATTGCCCAGATTTGAAATAATCGCGACACACATTGGCGGTCAGGGTGCAGATCCATTGTTTAAATTTTCCTTCTTCCTTATAATTTTCAAGATTGCGCCAAGTCTTTATATAAACTTCCTGTTCGATATCTTCATTATAAGAACCGGTAATTTTGCGGATAATGGCTCTGATCAACCCTTTGTTTTCTGCAATAATTTCTTTCATCTAACCAACCACTAGTAGTCCATAGTCGTCAACCGGAAGTCCCATGTCTTTAATGACAGAGTCTTCTTCTGCGGAAGAAATCAGACTTTCAAGCATTGAAAGCAGAGCTTCTGTTCCGTATTCACTGTAAGTGACGGTAGGCCGTGAAACTGCAAAATTGAGACCTACGGCAAGCACCAGCATGCACAAAACAGCCTTAATCTGATTGTTTCTGCGCTTGCGTGCAAAATAAAGTGGCTTGGCTTCTTGCAACAGTTTTGAAATATCATCCATGTTAACCTCCATACAACAGCTTAAACGAAAATTTTACAGCCGGGGTTCATTTTATTTTCTCGGCTGCAGATTTTTTTTATTTGCCAAAAGCTGTTTTATATACCCCGAGAACCGCTTCTTTTGAGCAAGGACGCGGGTTCCCACCGGTACAGACATCGGCCATAGCAGCCTCTGCCAGCGCGTCAAGATCTTCTTCCTTAACGCCAATTTCTTTTAATGTTTGTGGTATACCAACGTCTTTTGATAACTGGCGAACGGCATCAATGGCAGCTCTGCAATATTCTTCCTGTGTCATGTCATCCACGCCTTTAACACCCATGGCACGGGCAATTTCCCGGAATTTTTCCCCGATATAAGGAGCGTTAAATTCCATCACATAAGGCAGAAGGACAGCGTTGGCCACCCCGTGCGGTGTGTCGTAAAAAGCCGACAACGGATGCGCCATGCCGTGTACGACACCGAGTCCGACATTGGAGAATGCCATGCCGGTAACATACTGACCGAGTGCCATTTCTTCACGACCATCAGCATCGCCGGCAACCGATTTTCTTAAAGAACGAGCAATAATTTCAATCGCTTTGAGGTTTAATGTGTCGGAAAGCTCCCAGGCGGCAAGGGTGGTAAAGCCCTCAATGGCATGTGTCAGCGCATCCATGCCTGTTGCGGCTGTCAGGCTCTTGGGCATAGAGGCCATCATATCAGGATCGACAATGGCTACGACCGGGATATCGTGCGGATCGACGCAAACGAATTTGCGACGTTTTTCTTCATCGGTAATAACATAGTTGATAGTAGTTTCAGCTGCGGTGCCAGCAGTTGTTGCCACCGCGATGACAGGAACGCTTTTGTTCTTGGTCGGAGCCGTACCTTCAAGCGATACCACGTCGGCAAATTCGGGATTGTTGATGATGATGCCGATACCTTTGGCCGTATCCTGCGGTGATCCGCCACCGATGGCAATCATATAATCCGCACCGGCGGACTTGAAAGCGGCCACGCCTTTTTTGACCACTTCGACACTGGGGTTAGCCTTAACCTGATCATAGATTTCGTAAGCAAATTTGTTGGCCTCAAGCAGATCGGTAACTTTTTTGACCACGCCGAATTTGACCAAACCGGCATCGGTAACGATCAGGGCTTTTTTAAAACCCCGGCTTTTGATTTCATCGATGATTGCAGTAACGGCACCTTGGCCGTGATAGCTGGTTTCATTTAAGATAAAACGTTTGGCTGTCATCATTTTTCCTTTCCAAATAGTTATAATAATCATAAATTAAGGTAGTCTTGGTTTTAAAAATTTGCAATAAAAATATCTTTGTTGTTTTTAGCAAAAAATTAAACTATAATGTTCTTAGCATAGACCTGTTAGGGAGTCGCGGCATGACATTAAAACTACGTCCAAACGAATATGTAAAAATCGAAGTCCATTTCAGCTATAAAGTGTTTGTGCTGCCCACATTGCTGATGTCAATCGGTATCCTTATGTTTCTTGCCGTATGGAGCGGTGTCGGCCATGGGAGAACGTTTCCATTTCTTGGCCACATCTATTCGGTCGCCGGCATTATGATGTTTATCGGTGGAGT
The DNA here is from genome assembly GCA_964463185.1 of uncultured Azospirillum sp. Taxonomy (GTDB): domain Bacteria; phylum Pseudomonadota; class Alphaproteobacteria; order RF32; family CAG-239; genus JAFUYI01. The sequence goes on from CAYXBH010000098.1 coordinate 2,771, forward strand.
TTTGTTTATCCCCTATATTTATAAAAGAGTGGACAACAAATTAAAAATATATGCGGTAACCAATCAGCGGGTTTATGTCCGCCGGGGCATTATCAATATCAAGGAAAAAGATATTCCTCTCGCCAAAATAAACGACGTGCAGATTGTGCAGAGCTTGGTTCAGCGACTGTTTGGCGCCGGTGATGCGATTGTTCAGGTCGGCAATGACGAAAGTAGTATGATTATTCAGGATATTTCCCATCCGCGGGAATTTCGAGATGTGATTATTTCGGCCATTTACGAAGCCGCAGCCGAGCAGGAAGCCCGAGCGCGTCAGCAGCGTTATTACGAACAACAGCAGCGCCACTATGATCAGCAGAATATGTATGGCAGCTATCCGCTTCCTCCTCCTGGAAGTTTCGGTGGCTATTGAAAAAATCCCCCTGTCCGCAGGGGATTTTTTATGGTTGTTGTTTTCGGGTCGGGGTTCAGAGTAACCTTGTGCCTTTTGTCCTGATCAGCCATTCCTCAGCAGCTTTGTTATCGTTTTTTGCGGCGGCAGCCATTTGCTCAAGTTCTTTTGCATTAGCGGGCAGGGTGCTGCTTGTTCCCGCAATATTGGGGATACTTTCTCTTGTTTCATGCGTAATGGCTTTAAAAGCCATATCGGAAATCTCCCGCAGTTCTGCGTCGTTCAACTGATGGATAGCCTGAGCACTCTTCATAATGATCATATCTTTGTGGGTCTTTTTTTCCCGGATAGATTCTTCCAACCACTTTGGATATTTGTAAAAAATCCGAAATGCTTTATTGTCCATCAGAAAAATCAGTTGAAAAGGTTTGCTAGACGAGTTGTCGAAAACAGCGGCAATATCACTTCTCTTTAACATTTCCGGAAAATTCTTCATGATTTTCGGGTATCGCCTAGTTATATTGGCAAAAGGTACGTTGTGTCCGCCTTTTTGTACCCTGTCAATAACCCGGCAGTAAGATAACAGCGGGTTGGAAAGACCGATAAAAACGGAGGCAATCTTAAAACCTTTTTGATGGGCGGCGTCCATAAAACGCAGATGTACTTTGCCCGAAGATGTCGTTTCATAGACAAAGCTGCTACGGTTTTCAATATGTTTTTCAACTTCCTCATATGTAATTTTCCCGGCGCTTAGCATATTGTTGTTAGGATCCTCATCGGGATCGGAAATCTCTTTTGCAATATTGTCTAAATTGATAAAAGGGGCTTTTTTCATCAGCGGATCGTCTTTGATCACCAAATCATAAAAGGTAGATTTTCCCGCTCCGTTAGGTCCTGCTATAATAACCATCCAGGGATGTTTTTTTCTCATTTTATTTTTCCTACAATTACTTCTTTGTGCTTCTTGTCTAAAGTTATAATATATTTTTCACCGTTTTCGGTTTCTTTGATTATTTTTCCATTTTCTTCATAATAACGGGGAAA
>CAYXBH010000099.1:0-4146 GCA_964463185.1 uncultured Azospirillum sp.
ACAAAATTTTGTGAGCAAAAAACCCACATTCTTATGGAATGCAGGTTAATTGAAAAAATTTAAGATAGTATTAAGAAAATACTATTTGTTATCAGACGGATTGAGACCGAAAGCGCCAAATTTGTTTTTAAATTTGGACAACTGGCCGCCAGTATCAACCAGACGATAAACACCGGTCCATGCCGGATGGGATTTCGGATCAATTTCCAAAGTCATCTTGTCTCCGGCCTTACCCCAAGTAGAGCGGGTGGTTGCCACGCTGCCGTCGCTCATCACATAGGTAATTTCGTGATATTCCGGATGAATACCTTTTTTCATCTTATTTTCTCCATATCGAATTTTCAGTTGTCATTTTTATACATTAGACTTTTGAATAAAGCAAGCATTATTTAAAAAATTTTTAAAATTCGCCGTTATACGGATTTGGGCACTTTCTGGCAGCAAAGCCAGAGCAAGCCTTTTTGCTCCGTTTGCTTATCCCGCCAAACGGACGACCAGAGGCTCCAGCGACGTATTGGTTGCAGCCAGTTCATCGGAAACTATGACTTGCTCGATTTTCTCGGGGGCAAACTCTTCCCTTTTCAAGTTATAGATATAACCACCAGCTTCGCGCACTAGCAGCAGCCCAGCCATAACCGAATTGAGTTTATTGCCGAGGCTTAAGCAGACATCTGCCTTGCCGGCGGCGACAAGTGCCATTGAAAGCGATATGGAACCGAGCAGACGGACATTTTCTGTTTCGGCAAAAATATCCCGGCAGGCAGCCGTGTATTCCGCGCTGCCGTGTTGAAAACCGATTGAGGCGGTAATTATGGCGGCAGAATCGTCTTTTACGGACGAAACGCGCAGGCGTTCGTGGCTGCGAAACCCTTCTTTATATGCCCCGTTGCCTTTTTCGGCAAAATAAAGCTCGTCGCTTGCCCGGTTATAAACAACTGCGGCTTTAACTTCGCCGTTTTCGTAATAGGCAACCGTGGTGGCAAAAAAAGGAATGCCGCGGACAAAGTTACCGAGCCCGTCTACCGGATTGATCAGAAAAGAAATCCCTTTTGCCGGGGGCAACCGGTCATCGATAAAAACAGCATCCGGCCGCAGGCGAGCAAGTTCGTTTCGCAAAGATTGCTCAATCCGGTCGAAAGAACGGGAAACAAAGCTCTGATACCCACGTACAGAAGACTGTAGCTTTTCAATTTCGTTAAAATCGCGATCAAGCGATGCCGTGGCTTTTTTGACGGCACTGACCAAAAGCGTAAGTGTCGGAGAAAGATATGACATTATTTGGCTCTTTCGACATAAGTTGCCTCGGCGGTACCGACAACAACTTTTTCACCTTGATTGATAAACGGCGGAACCATAATGCGGACGCCGTTGTCCAAAATGGCCGGCTTGTAGGAAGAAGCTGCGGTCTGACCTTTGACAACCGGTTCGGTCTCGGCAATGGTGCAGACAACCTGTTGTGGCAGCTCGACCGCAACTGGACGACCGTCGATGAAATTGATGTAAACCGTCATACCTTCGGTCATAAACGGACGGGAATCGCCCAAAATGTCAGCAGGCATAACAAACTGCTCGAAAGTTTCCGAATCCATAAAGGTCAGTCCGAGGGAATCTTCATAAAGGAACTGGCAGTCTTTTTCTTCAACCATCAGTTTTTCGACAGTGTCCTCCGAACGGAAACGTTCGTTGGTCTTGGTACCTTCCTCAACCGATTTCATCTCAACTTGCATAAAGGCTCCACCTTTGCCCGGTTTGATGTGTACCGCTTTGGTAACAGTCCACGGTTTGCCCTTATATTCGATTACCCAGCCGACTCTGATGGATACTGCTTGCTGTTTCATTTTCTTATTCACTCCTCAATTTTTGATCTTTAATTTATAAATTTTACAAGATAATTACCCTAATCTTTATTTTTGCGCAACTAAAATCTTATATCTTGCGGGACTTAATATGACTATATCTGCCGGGAAGGAGGAAAAATCCATCTCATCGTCCATCGGCTCAACAGCCATCTGTAAGAGAAAAAACTCCTCGTACCAGGTCACCAGTTCCTTTGTTTTTTTCGCTCCTTCGCTCCATATGCGAAAGATAACAAAGTCCGGTTCGTTTTCGCTGACAATCATTGCCTCGTGGCGACGGTTCCTGCATATGACGCCGAGAAAGCGGGAGCCGATTTTCGCCCGCAGGGCGGACATTTCTTTTTTAATGTTTTGACTTTGACTCAAATCGGCAACAATGCCGTCGGCATCAAGCCTGACCGCAAGGACGGCCGCATCATCCCCTTCAAGAAGAACTATTTTGCCCTTTTCCCGCGCCCGATCTATCTGTCGCAAAAGACAGTCTTCAGACAGGCCGGCATTATAGATGAAACATTCGACATTTTCCGTATTGATGTCATTTTTTTCGTCTACAGACGGAATTTTGAGAATAAATTTCGGCATATCCGTTTTTGCTGCTTGAAAATAGAGTTAATACCCGGTATTATTGGGAGATCATAAGCTAACGGGCAAAATAAAGAAAGAAATTTTTTACGATGGCAAAAGAAATTTCCGATTTCAAACAAACGGCAGAAGCCTTAAACGAGATCGATGACGCTCTTGACAAGTTTCAACTGGCGCTGAGCTGCAAACGGGAAAGCATCGGAGAGCTGAAAGAAACCGCGCGCCGTTCGGTTGCCCAGATTGACGAACTGATCAACAAACTGAACACGGTGCTGGAAAATGGCTCAGGTAACGGTAACAATTAATTCCCGCGAATATGCCATTGCCTGCGAAAACGGGCAGGAAGCGCGCATTATCCAACTGGCCGGCGTTCTGGAAGAAAAAGCTCGCCTTTTAAAAGACATCAGTGGCCAAATCAACGAAAATATGCTCTTGGCCATGATTGGTATTCTGGTTGCCGATGACTTGCTTGAAGCCCGCAAAAACAATGTTGCTGCAGCTCCCACTGAAGAGCCGAATATCGACGTACTGGATCAGGCTCTGGCCGGCAGGCTCAGGCTTGTGGGCGAAAAAATAAAAGCTGTTGCAAAACAAATAGAATCATTATAGTACTTGTATATGGAGAGGTGACTGTTTGGTACGTAATTCCGCAGATCTTCCGAGCCAACGGAATTTTTTCGGGAGTTGTCCCTGACAGGATCGTGGTTCTGTTATATGACGCCCACCTAGTGAGATGCGGTTCGAGACAGAATGTAACTATACGGCCCGACGGTTCTCTCTTTCTTTTTTACCTTATCAACTCCGGAAACGGAGTTTTTTTAATCAACCGACGGAGAATATTGTTGAAAATCATTTATCTGGGAGATGTTGTCGGTCGCGCGGGCAGAGATGTCGTTTTGCATAAACTGCCGCTTATGCGCAAAAAATACAATGCCGACATAATTATTGTCAATGCTGAAAATGCTGCTCACGGTTTCGGAGTAACACCGGGAATTGCCCGCGAATTTCTTGAACGTGGCGCCGATCTCCTGACAACTGGCAACCATGTCTGGCAACAGCGAGAGATTGTCCCTTTCCTAGATGAAAGCAAGTGCATTATTCGTCCGTTGAACTATCCCGAAAAGGCTCCCGGCCGGGGCGCCGCGGAATTTGAGCTGGCAAACGGCAAAAAAATCCTCATTACACAGGTGTTGGGACGGGTATTTATGGACAGCGTCGACAATCCGGCCTTTGTTCTCGACCGGCTTCTTAAAAATTATGCGCTGGGATGCAATATTGACGCTATCTTTGTCGACGTACACGCCGAATCGACTTCGGAAAAATTGTCTCTTGGGCATTATCTCGACGGCCGGGTTTCCATCGTTGCTGGTACCCATACTCATATTCCGACTGCAGACGCTCATATCTTAAGCGGTGGCACAGCTTATATTACCGATGTCGGCATGTGTGGCAATTATGATTCTGTTCTCGGTTTTGATAAACAGGCGCCAATTGACCGTCTTTGCCAGCGTTACAACGGAAACCGGCTGAAAGTCTGCCGCAGTGGCGGAACAGCCTGGGGAATCGTGGTGGAAACCGATGACCGGAGTGGCCAGGCAAAAACAATCGAGCAGTTCAGCATAAAGGGAGCCGACTGATGACGGAAAAAGAATATATCAGCTATGAGGAAATCAACGCTGAATGCAAACGGTTGGCCTATCTGCTGGCA
>CAYXBH010000100.1:0-4132 GCA_964463185.1 uncultured Azospirillum sp.
TGGCGCATATTAAATTCTGAAAACATATCTTGCGTTCCTTATTGTTTAATGCCTTTTTCTTAACACTAAAAAAAATGCCGTCAACCTGTTTTAATCATAAAAAGCAGAATTTTTGTTAATTGTACAAATATTCTCCGTTTCCAGCATACATCAGGTTGTGCCCAGGGCTGTTCTGTCGGCGGCATCAGGCATGGTACGTCCCGATCACCTGACACTGGAGGCGGCGAAGGAAACGCAGAGAATCGTGTTATCCTGTTTTTGCGAAAACGGAGAAGGAAAAGACTGCGCTACCACCACCATGCCGCTGGGCACGCTGTCGTCCTATGAGATCAAGCGGGATAATGTGGCGACTGGAACAGGTGTCGAGTACGATAAGCTTGTTGTCTTTTTCAGAAACGGGATGGTGTCCTTGACGACAAATGTCTTATTTTTACCCCGTTTTGCAGGCAAAAAATATTTTTCGGATACATTTTTAACAAGGCGTTGATATCCACATAAGCATAGCGGTTGAAATCGGCATTAAAGCTCATGGGGAAACCGCATTGTTTTCCTTTCAGTGATAGCTTTCTCCGCAAGATATTTCTCCGTCTTCGTAAATTTATGAGCTTGACCGAAGGAGATAAAAATTATATGGTGGACAAGTGCTGGACGGTTGTCTGCGAGGTTATTATGCAAACAGAAGAAAAATTATTCAAATACCAGGAACAAATGAAAAAAGCATCCCGCCCGGAGCGGTTTTCCGTTTATGCTTTTGTGTTCAATTCGTTATACTATCTTTTTTACGGCATGCTCGGCTGGTTTATGCTTTATTTTTTCGGGGGCACGAGCTTGATCTTTGCCGTTTTTGCTTTTACCCGCAGTCTGTGGGTTGTTTTTGCGGTGCTTTTGCTGCTGCGGCTTGTCAATGCGCTGACGGCTGAACGACTGAAGCAAAAGCATATGAAAAGTTTTATTGACAGAAACCAAAACGTTAATTACAGCAAACCAGTTCTTTTTTATTTTCTGCCCATACGACGGTTGGCGATGTGCGCAGTTTTCAGCTGCGGATTGTTTGAGTTTTACTGGATGTACAAAAACTGGAAGGCCATCCGCCGGGATACCCGCGATGAAGAAATTCGGCCGCTGCTGAGAGGCTGGCTGTTCGGTTTCTTTTTCATCTGGCCACTGTTATCTGTTATCCGTCTCAATCTCGGGCGCAGCAAAACCAAAGGCCGGAAGTTTGTCTACCATGCCGCTGGCTACGGCAGTTGCCTTCTGATTCAGCTTTTATGCGGTCTGTTGCTTTATGGTACGTTTTTTTCCCATTTTACCCTAGTGCTTTTCTGGTGTATGTATATGGTAGCCTGGATATGCGGTATTGTCCTGCTGGCGGCCATTCAAAAAAGGATCAATTTTCACAACCAAAAAAGCAACCACAAGCTGAGTATGCCCGGCTGGCAGAAAGCCGAAATCGGCATTACCTTAGCCGGTCTGATCTTAAACCTTGTTGTTCTGACTGTTAGGCTTCCTGAAGAAGGAAAGTTCCCGGAACTAGAACTGGCGCTCGGCAGCACTTACCGAATGACGGAGGGGTATGTTTCGTTTTGTCGCAAACAGGGATATGAGATGGCGCAGTGGCCGCAGGTTTACGCCCAGTATTTCCGTTCGGAACTGAAAATTGTCGACGAGGCGCTCAAACCCTACCGGCTGACAATTCGGCAGGCGTGGGATGTTTTTAACATCCCTTCGGAAAAAACGGTGGAAGATAGTATCATGAACGAATTTACAGCCTTAAAGCCCGTTATCATAGAACAGATAATCAAACAGCACAAAGCCAGTAACAGCATTTATTTTGACGAAAAAGCCGCCCGCGAGTTTTTGGAAAAAGAAATTACGTTGCCTGTTCTTTGTTCCGAAACAGACAAAAACGCGCACCTGATCCTGAACAACAACGAAACATACAAAAACGCTTTCCGGAAAATCGTGCGGAAAATAAAAGACCAACTACCCCAAAACTGAAATTTTATACGCAAAAACAAGCTAGCTTTCCGATGGCGGAAAAAACATGGAAATTTCTCGGTTTCCTTTGATCCTAGTAGGCTTTTTTGTTAGCGAAAATGTGTACGCAAAACAAAAAAGACTCCGAATTTTCGAAGTCTTTTTTAACTGGTGGGTGTGACAGGGATCGAACCTGTGACCCCTACGATGTCAACGTAGTGCTCATACCGCTGAGCTACACACCCGTTTGATGGTTATTTATTTATCCTATTCATTTTAATTTGGCAAGCCCTTTTTTCGTTTATTGCGATTTTGTTCTCGAGAACAGTGGCGAGTTTTGTTTTTTTGTTATCAAAAAGTTAATCTTTTTCCTATAAAATTTGTTTTCAACAAAAATCTGGAGTGCGTTATGACAGATAAAAAAATTGATTTCAAAGTCGATTATTCCAAGCTGAACATTTTTAGCGAGTACAACGTGAAAGATCCGCGTTACCCGATGGTTTTGTCTGTTCCGCACAGCGGGCGGATTTTTCCGCAGGAATTTCTTGCCCACACGGCTGTCGGCGTCGATGAGCTGCGCAGCAACGAAGATCCTTTTGTCGATGAACTGGTGATGGAGGCCTCCAATCTCGGTATTCCGATGATTACGCTCAACATCGGACGAGCATTTATAGACGTTAATCGTGACGCGGTTGAGATTGATCCGGCCATGTTTTACAATTATCCCGACCCTGGCAATGTGGCCGGCAACAAACGCTGCCGGGTCGGGCTCGGACTTTTTCACCGGATTACGGCCAACCGCAAAAATATTTATGACGGCCAGATTAACTATGAAGAAGCACAGGAAAGGATCAAAAACGTCTATACGCCGTATCATGCCAAACTGCAAAAGATGATTGAGCGTTGCAACAAAAAATTTGGTTTCTGCCTGGTGCTTGACTGCCACTCAATGCCATCGAAAATCTGCAACATCATGCAGGATAACCGGCAAATAGAATTTTGTCTGGGCACGCTGTTTGAACAAAGCTGCCCTGGCGAAATGTACGAATTCTTTATGCAGCGACTGAAACAAAAGTATAATGTCAGCCTCGACTGCCCTTATTCTGGTGCTTATATCAGCTTTAACTACTGTCAGCCACGCAAAAACATCTATACCCTGCAAATGGAAATTAACCGCAGCCTCTACGAGCTGGAGGCTGTGTATAAAAAGAACATAAATTTTCAATATATTAGCACCGATATTTGCGATGCCATCATAGACTTAGCCAATTTTTTACTGGATTTTAAAAAATAATTGTGCTATATCCTTCTCTGTTTTGAAATGCTATAAGGCCTTGGGTCGTTATTGTATAAACTGCCCCCGGATTTATTTTTTTGATTGTTTTTGCCTTAAGCGGATTGAAATCGGCCTGTGGTCTGAGGGATATCCGTGGCAGTCCGGGAAAACAGGGAGATACTCGTAAGTATCAATTTTTTATGTATTTTCTTATGTTGCTGATGTTGCTTCTGCCTGTTTCGGCAAATGCACTGGATGTTGTAGTGGTTGATGAAGGGTTTATCTGCATGGATGCAACCACAAAGGCGGAAGAAAAATATCAGATTCAGAAATATCTGCTGACCTCGATTTCAACGGTTGAAACTGGTAAGTGGAATGAGCAGGCGCAGCAGAAAATGGCTTGGCCGTGGACAATTAATGTACACGGGAAAGGTCATTATTATAAAACTAAAGAAGCAGCTGTTGCTGCAGCTAAAAATTTGCGTAAGCGCGACATTAATAATTTCGACGTTGGCTGTATGCAGATCAATATGAAATTCCATGGCAAAGAATTTGCCAGTTTGGAAGATGCCTTTGATCCCAAGCAGAACGTCGACTATGCCGCCCGTTTTCTAAAACATCTGTATGATCGTAGACAAGACTGGATGAAAGCGGCAACCGATTATCACTCGAAACGTCCGAGCAAAGCGAAAATTTATCGCGAACGGCTGCTGGCCGAGTTGGAAACGGTGAAAAAAGGGCATGAAATCTATATGACTTTGTATGCTTCAAACGAGGCTGCCTCGAAAGAAAAACGCAGTTGGCTCAGCCGTCTGTTGTGGGAGGATGAAGACAAGGAGCAACAAAATATAAAACTTTCACTGCGCAATTAAAGCAACG
>CAYXBH010000101.1:0-4118 GCA_964463185.1 uncultured Azospirillum sp.
CGATCGCTTGATTATTTTTAGGCTCGTCCATATCGATAAAGTCAATCACGATCAACCCGGCCAGATTACGCATTCTAAGCTGTTTGGCGATTTCATCGGCAGCCTCCAGGTTGGTTTTAAGCGCAGTTTCTTCCAAGTCTTTTTCTTTGGTGGCGCGACCGGAGTTAACGTCAATCGAGACCAAAGCCTCGGTCGGATTAATCACCAGATAACCACCTGATTCAAGCTGTACGTTGGTGTCGTGCAGTTTGTCAAGCTGTCCTTCCACCTGAAAACGCTGGAACAGTGGAATGTCGTTCGGTTTGCATGATTTCAGTTTTTTCATGCTGTGCGGCGACAAAATTTTCATAAAGTTGCAGGCAGCTTCATAAGCGTTGCTGCCGTCAATGATGATCTCGGAAATTTCTTTGGTAAACATATCCCTGAGCGCCCGTTTGATCAGGTTGCCTTCTTCATAGATCAGTGCGGGGGCGGAGGCTTTCAGCGCATCAAGCCGGATCTGCTCCCAGGTGCGGATCAGATAATTATAATCGCGGACAATGTCTGATTTTGTCTTTTCCTCACCGGCGGTGCGGACAATCAGCGACATATCGCTGGAAATGGGCAATTCCCTGATAATGGTTTTCAGACGTTTGCGGTCAGCAGCGTTGGTGATTTTGCGGGATACACCACCGCTTTTGATCCGGTTAGGCATCAAAACGCAGTAACGGCCGGCCAACGACAAATAGGTGGTCAGCGCAGCGCCCTTGTTACCGCGTTCTTCTTTAGCAACTTGCACCAACAGGATCTGTCCTTCCTTGATAACGTCCTGTATCTTGCTCTGATGGAAAAGCTTGCGCATTAAAAGCAGCTTTTTCTGAATTTCAAAATCATATTCGCTGTCATCGTCATCGTCTGCTACTTCGTCATCACCGTTGCCATCCATATCCACAGTATGAACTTCTTCCGCCGGTTCACACCTTGTGGAATCTTCGTTTATTTCTTCTTCGTCAATGATTTTTTCTTCTTCCGTGTTGGCTGATTCGGCAAGGGTTTTAACCTGTTCTTTGATGACCTTACGTCCACAGCGTCCTCTTCTTTTTTCGGCTTTGCCTTCATTTCCAGCAGTTGTTTTTTCGGGCACGACGGCGCTTTCGCCGATGTTTTCGGTATTATCAGTGGATGCGCTTTTCGCAGCTGTTTCTGACACCGGCATTAATTCGGCTTCTGCTGTAGCCACGTTTTCTCCGCTTGCGCCTTCTTCTTTTTCTTTCTTCGGCCGACGTCCACGTCGTCTGGGAGCATCAGCTTTCTTTTCCACTGTTTCGAGAGCACGTACTGCCGTTGTTTCATTGCCGGTTTCAGTTATCGCTTGGTTTCCTTTGTTTTCAGTAGGCAGAGATTCCGGAGCGAGGGCGCTTTCTGTTTTGACCTTAGTAGCTTCGGAAACAGCTCTTTCCATTTCTTCACGAGCTTTGGCTTCTGCAGCCTCCTGTTCCAGACGCTGAGCACGTTTCAAAGCTTTTTCTTCACGGATACGGGCACGTTCCAGTTCCCGTTCTTTAAGGGCCTGTTTTTTGTTTTCGATAATTTCGTCGACTTCCTGTTCCAAAGCTGCCAGTGTTTTTTCGTTCACATGATAATAATCGGGGTGGATTTCGCCAAAGGCAAGAAAACCGTGCCGGTTTCCGCCATAGTCGACGAAAGCGGCCTGCAACGACGGCTCAATTCTCATAACTTTTGCCAGATATACGTTTCCTTTTATCTGCTTGCGGCTGCTCGATTCAAATTCGACATCTTCCAGTTTGTTTCCGTTGACGACCACCACCCGCGTTTCTTCGGTCTGGGTATCATCAATAAGCATTCTCTTGGTCATAATTTCTATAAACTCCGTTGTTTTGCGGGAATCCGCAAAATGATTAGCGCATTCGGAAGAGAAGTCATGCGGAAAAAATCAATGAATACACAATGGCCAGCCTTTATAATATTTTATCCGGCTTATTTTATGAACCGGAACACCTATTCCGGTCGTAAATATCCAAAACTTTCCAGCTCTTTGGTCCGGCCGGGGCATTATTGCTTATTTGTTTCTTTCTTTTAAGCGCCCAGCAAACCAGAATCTCTATCCGGTTAAACCTCTCCCGGTCGGATACTCAGGCACACTTTTCTCCATGAAAAGCGGCGGCAACCAAAAAAGGGAACATAAAAAACATTCAAATTCAAGTCATAGCCGTTCCCGATCCGGTAAAAAAGACCTCGACCTTCCCTGACAATATACTGCCTGATATAAAATTACAATATGAATTTTCATTTTTTTTGTTTTGATATTTTAACAGATTGGTAAGAAGTGGCCATTATAATTAATCCACTATGTGGCGAAACGGTACGATAAAAAGCGCGCTGCGCTTACTAAAAACAGCGGGAAAAAAAAATCTGCTGTCTGCTGCCGTAGTGTTCGCTCTGCTTTGCTCGGGCTCATACTCTCATGCGGCTGGAAGAATCAGCGGACTGCGGATCGGGCAGGGGATAAGCAGCGTGCGAATAGTTTTTGATGCTGATTCTGAATTTGACTACAATGTTTTTCTTCTCGATTCTCCCAAACGTCTGGTCGTTGATGCCAAAAATGTGTATGTTGGCAAAGCGTTGGAAAAAACTAAAGACAGCAACAACCTGATCAGCCGTGTTCGGGTCGGGGATATCCATGATTCCAAGACAAGGGTAGTTTTTGATCTGCTGAAACCGGTGGTAGTCAAAAAAGTGTTTATGCTTCCGCCTCAGTCAACATTCAAATGGCGGTTGGCAATCGACGTAACCGTTGCCTCCGAGCGAGAATTTCGCCAAAAAGCGGGGATCGATAATGCCCATGGTAACAAAAGCCTTTCTACCGGCAAAAACTGGCAACCTGCTCCCGAAAGCAGTTCCAAAAAAGCAGCGGCCAAGCAGGAAACTCAAAAGGTTGTAGTCATTGATGCCGGCCACGGCGGACATGATCCAGGGGCAATCGGCTATTCCGGTGTACACGAAAAAAATATCACACTGGCAATGGCCAAAGAACTGAAACGGCAGTTAGACCGCAAAGGCAAGTATAAGGTTTACCTAACACGAAGCACCGATGTTTTTATTCCTTTGCGCAAACGGGTGGATATTGCGCGGAAATACAAAGCGGATCTGTTTATGTCTGTTCATGCCGATTCTGCCTTAAATCGCAATGCCACCGGGCTTTCCGTCTATACCCTGTCGGAAACAGCGTCGGATAAAGAGGCTGCGGCTCTAGCCGAACGAGAAAACAAGGTTGACGTCATCAGCGGGCTCAATTTGTACGAGCAGTCAAAAGAAGTCAGCGATGTCCTTATTTCTCTCGCCCAAAGGGAAACCCGCAACCGTTCTTCCGAATTTGCCAAATGCCTAGTTGATGAAATGCGTAAATCTGTCAAACTGATCAATGACACGCATCGTTTTGCCGGCTTTGCCGTTTTGAAAGCGCCAGATGTTCCGTCGGTTTTGCTGGAAATGGGCTATCTTTCGAACAAAGACGAAGAGCGCAAGCTGCGTCAGGAAAGCTACCGACAGAAATTGGCGTCGTCCGCGGTGAAGGCAATAGACCGCTACTTTGAAGATATGAAATACAAATCACTGTTTTAGCGGCTGATAAATAAAGAATAATGTTGTCGTTTTTAATAAAAACTGCTAAGAGTGTGTTCATAATGTAATCTGCTGGATATCCGATATGTTTAAAACTTTATCTTCATTGTTAAGCACCTTTTTCTTTTTTGCTGTCATTCTGGTGATTGTCATTTTGTGCAACCTGTGGCGTTTCAGTCAGACTCTGCCCGATTACCGTCAGTTGGCAAAGTACGAACCAGCGGTAACCACCCGGTTGTTTGCCGGTGACGGACAGTTGTTGAAAGAATATGCCGTTGAGCAGCGGCTTTTTGTGCCAATTGAAAAAATTCCGGATCTTATTAAACAGGCTTTTATTTCTGCCGAAGACAAAAAGTTTTATTCCCATTCAGGGGTCGATTATGTTGGGATCACCCGCGCCGTTCTGCACAATATCCAGAATATCGGTACTGGCCGCCGCCCTTCTGGCGCCTCGACCATTACCCAGCAGGTAGCCAAAAATTTCCTTTTGAGTTCGG
>CAYXBH010000102.1:0-4114 GCA_964463185.1 uncultured Azospirillum sp.
AAGCCCTGCTTGATTTCCGCCTAACTGAAAAATCTACCCTTTCCGGACTGGAAAAAAATTTGAAAAAAGCCATGGTCGACGGCGTCAACTACCGGATAGTTTCTTCCAGCCGGCCAGTTATCATGGACGAAAACAACGCCTTCATCCAAACATATAAACATCTCGCCGAACAATATTTAAAACGCCCGCTTTCATTTGAATATATCGGAGGAGCCACCGATTCGCGAGCTTTTGCCGAACGTGGGTCGGTTGTTATCATGCATTCTGGCAGCGGCGACGGAATGCACGCCTCCGGAGAATACGTTGACTGGCAATCAGTAGAACAACTGGCGGAAATTGAAAAGCTGTTTTTACGGCAATTGGCAGAAAAGGGATTTTAACACACCCTTTGACCATCTGCCAGCAACACCGGCAAAAATTTCAACATCGCAGTTATAACTCAGACAGACAAGGATAGCCATTTCTTCCGGCTCCAACTGCCGATTGTCAGAATACCGTTGCAGTCTTTATAGGCCCCTCAAGCGAACAATCTTCAAAAAAACAAGCATCGAAAACGCATGCTTTTCCGTTTCCCTGAATCTAGCAAATGCATCTTTGGCGACCGAAATTTCTTTTGCCTGTGTGCCAATTTTTGCGTTCCCCTGCTCAGCAACCGAACCGCTGAACAGCAAAACATCGATTGCTGCGGAAATCAGAAACATACGCAGTTTGCCCATACCCCCTCCTTTTTAAGAGAAATATACCCGAAATACGGGAAGAAATAAAGTATTTTCCGCTGTTCCCGACAATAAGCTCTGGACATAAAAGCAAATTTATACTAATATTGCGAACAGTTACTAATAACAATAAAACAATATTTCGATAAAATGAGTACGTTGCTAACGGTGGGGTTAATTATCTGCGGCTTACTGACCGCCGGTTGCATATGGATCATTAACCTGAAAATCGATCGATACGGTCCGACTGCCCGCTGGGGATCGGTTATTGGAATTGTACTTATATTCACCATGTTTGTTTACTCAATCCACTATATCAAAAGCACTGATTACCATTGGGGTATCATTCTGGCGCTTTCTATAGGAATAACAATTGTCTGGCTCCTTGCCTGCGGCTTTTTCATCGGTGTGGCCACCATTGTTTCGGTCGGCCTCTATTGGCTAGTAACCACTTGGAAAAAGACCGACTTTAAAGAATTTTGGGCAAACGTCAAATCTGACATCAAAGCAAAGATAAAAAGCCTAAAATCGTGGATAGATGACGAAGAATGATTGATTTTAATAAAAAAGCGACTATAATACTTCCACTTGTGTCGACGTAGCTCATCAGGATAGAGCAACAGTTTCCTAAACTGTGGGCAGGAGGTTCGAGTCCTCTCGTCGACGCCATCAAAAATATCCCCATGTTTTCAGCATCGGGATATTTTTTGACCTATTCATATTTCCGGCAAACCCTTTCAGAAAAAATTTATGGTTTACTACAGCACAAACATGCCCTGTCATATTCGTTTATATTTTTTACAGGTAACATTTTGGATTTCAACATTCTGAACCATCCACCTGCGGATAATCACAGCGTTAACGCAACGTCATCAGCGCCCGGTCACTATTGGGCAGATCGTCACTGTCATCGAAATTATGCATATCACAGACAAATTCCTCCTCATCGTCAAAACCTTCGTGAAAAGAGATTAACATTTCTTCTTCCACAGTTCTAACATGGAAATCTTTTTCATCGTTTTCCCGGAAAGGCGTTTTTGCCATACCTTTGATTTTAATCTTCCGTCCCATTTTATTCTCCTTAGAAAAAAATAATCTTCATCCCGTATTTTAAACCTGATAAAATTGCCAATCCCGGCTTGCAAAAGACTTGCGTTTCGATTATAAACACCCTAAGTATTCAATCAAAACAAGCAATTTAATAAACAAGAAAGCACGATGGTTATGGAAAAACAGGACTATTATGAAACTCTGGAAGTCGCCAAAGGAGCAACTATTGAAGAAATCAAAAAATCATACCGCCGCCTAGCCATGAAATACCACCCTGACCGCAATCAGGGCAACGCAGAGGCGGAAACGAAATTTAAGGAAATCAACGAGGCCTACGAAGTCTTAAAAGACGAGCAAAAACGTGCTGCTTACGACCGTTACGGACACGCAGCATTTGATCAGAGCGGCGGCACCAATCCGTTTGATTTTAATTTCGGCGACGGATTCGGCGACATTTTTTCGGAAGTTTTCTCCGATTTTATGGGCAGCGGCCGCCGTTCCGCACGTTCTTCTGCCTGCCGGGACGGGGAAGACCTGCGCTATGATCTGGAAATTTCATTAGAAGACGCCTTTAACGGTCTGGAAAAAGAAATATCTTTCCCGACCGAAAAAATCTGCTCAAAATGCAACGGCTTCGGCACCAAAGACGGAAAAGAACCGCCCATTTGTCCAACTTGCAGCGGCCGGGGCAGAGTTCACCGCCAGCATGGCTTTATGATTATGGAGACCATCTGTCCCGATTGCGGTGGCCGGGGGCATAAAGTCAAAGAGGCCTGTCCCAACTGCAGGGGCACCGGCACCGTTCCTTTCACCAAAGAACTGAAAATCAAAATTCCGACCGGTATTGACGACGGCACCCGGATTCGCTTAAGCGGGGAAGGAATGCCCGGCACCAGTGGCGGGCAAAACGGTGATCTCTACATCTTTGTAACCATACACGAACACAAACTGTACAGCCGCCAAGGTTCCGATTTGTTTGTGCAAATTCCCATTTCGATGGTCTGTGCGGCGCTCGGTGGCATGGTTGAAATTCCCGCAATCGACGGTCATAAAATAGAAGTCAAAGTGGCCCCCGGCACCCAAAGCGGCGCGCACATAAAAATCAAAAGCGAAGGAATGCCCAAAATCCGCTCAGTCGACAAAGGCGACTTGTGGGTGGAGTTTAAGGTAGAAACACCGATCAACCTTAACCCGCGGCAAAAAGAACTGCTTGAAGAGTTCCGTAGCATCAACGGCGATAATAGTTGCCAGCCGGCAGAAAAAAGCTTTTTTGAAAAAATAAAAGATCTCTTTGCCGCTTGAACAAAAACAATTTGATTTTTGCCCAAAAAAGAACACAACAACACCACAAAATCTATTATTAACTTTTAAAAATTATTATATGGAAAAAGAAAACATCAATTTGCCGGAATTTTTGCAACCCTTGGCAACAACTGATTTTCTGACCTGCGATACATACATATGATGCAGATATCATTAAAAACCAAAGCGATCTGCAAAAACTCATGTCAAAACAGGAGCTAACCCCGATTGAAACCATTTTTCTTAATGGCTTGAGTTTCTACTTGGACCGAATGGATGTCAAGCTGAAAAAAGAAACGTTTTCATCGTCAACATTGCGGAACTGATTAACCAAAATCAGAATACCTTTCGTCAGATACTTTCCAAATACGGTTTTGAAACACTGGTTAAACTGGCAGATAAAGTTGATAAAATGACAAGAAGAAACACACAGAAAGATTCACTTTGGCAGACTTTCCGCTCCCTGATCTACTAAGCAACCACAGCAAACAATAGGGGCCTTATTCCTGAGTTATTTTTCAGACTCTGTACTTTCCAAGCCCCGCAGAGCCTTTTTTAGAACTGTTTACCAAAGTAATCTTAAGTTTTGACAAAGAATCGGATACATTCAATTTACAATTAATCATTTTACCTTATTCTTATGGAAAAAATCTTACATATCAGTATTGATCTCAACCAACTAGTAAAAGATCTGGGAAACGTCCAAATTTCGGAAATGGAAACTCAAGCTCTTTATGAACTCAGCTTAAAAGTGCGACGACAATCATTATGCAACAACGACAGCTTTCAACCGAACGGCAGCAAAAAACAAATAAAATTATCCCCTGCTACGATCAGATATTGACTGACGAAATGCATCAGCGGAGATTACAGACGTCGACAACGCCGAACTGGTTGATGCCGATCCCGAAGAAATTGCCGAAGTTCTTATCAACATAAACTTCAGCACTCTTATCGAATGGTCTGAAGCCCTGAAAGAAACCACCCCGGGAAACAAGCTGAATGCCGATATACTGATTCATATCAACAATGAAATTATGCGGCAT
>CAYXBH010000103.1:0-4077 GCA_964463185.1 uncultured Azospirillum sp.
ACTTCCTTAATTTCGTTCAGCGACTTACGACCAAAGTTCGGTGTTCTGAGCATTTCCGCCTCGGTTTTCTGTACCAGATCACCGATATAAACAATATTATCATTCTTCAGGCAGTTGGCGGAACGAACGGAAAGTTCAAGCTCTTCAACTTTCTTCAGTAGATTCTTGTTAAATGGCAGTTCTTCTTTTTCAACCTCAATTTCACTTTCCGGCTCATCAAAGTTGATAAACGGTTTCAACTGGTCTTGCAAAATACGGGCCGAAAAAGCCACCGCATCTTCCGGTGTAACCACACCGTTGGTTTCAACTACTAGAGTCAGCTTATCATAGTCGGTAACCTGACCGACACGGGTACGATCAACGCGATAAGAAACACGCTTAACCGGAGAATAAATCGCATCGACGGCAATCAGACCAATCGGCGCATCTGCCGGCTTATTCTGACTTGCTGGAACATAGCCTTTTCCTGTATTAACTGTCAGTTCCATATTGATTTTAGCACCAGCATCAAGTGTACAGATCAGATGATCCGGATTTTTGATTTCAACATCATGTCCAGTTTCAATCATTGCTGCTGTAACTTCACACGGTCCTTCAGCTTTAAGGGTCATTGTCTTCTGCCCTTCACTATGGACAGCAACCGCCAGCCCTTTTATATTCAGCACAATATCCGTAACGTCTTCTCTTACGCCGGGGATAACCGAAAATTCATGTAATACCCCGTCAATTTTAATTGCAGTAACGGCACCGCCCTGCAACGAAGAGAGCAAAATACGTCTTAAGGCGTTGCCGAGAGTAAGACCGAATCCCCTCTCTAAAGGTTCAACCACAATCTTGGCCTTGTTGCCGCCATCGCTGGGAACAATTTCAAGATTAGTCGGTTTAATAAGTTCTTGCCAATTCTTTTGAATCACGTGGATATCCTCATTTAAAGTGCATATGCAAATTTTCTAAAAAAATCAAAAGACGGCGAGGCTAAAAAATTTAGCCTCACTGTCAAGAAACCAAAAACTACACGCGGCGACGTTTGCGCAAACGACAGCCATTGTGCGGAATCGGAGTAACATCACGGATGGTAGTAATGGTAAAACCGACGACCTGCAAAGCCCTGATAGCCGATTCTCTGCCCGAACCCGGTCCTTTAACTTCAACTTCCAAAGTTTTCATACCGTTTTCTATAGCCTTTTTACCAGCTTCTTCGGCGGCAACCTGAGCCGCATAAGGAGTAGATTTACGCGATCCCTTAAAACCCTGAGCACCGGCCGTAGACCAGGCCACGGTATTCCCCTGAGCGTCAGTAATTGTAATACGGGTATTGTTAAAAGTAGAATTCACATGTGCGACACCGGCAGTGATATTCTTCTTTTCTTTTTTCTTCTGTGTTGCTTTTGCCATTTTGGACCCTACCTCTTGTTATTTTTTCTTGTTTGCAACGGTTTTACGTTTACCTTTGCGGGTACGAGCATTCTGTTTGGTACTCTGACCGCGAACCGGCAGTCCTTTACGATGCCGCAAACCTCTGTAGCAACCGAGGTCCATCAATCTCTTAATATTTACTCCAACATCGCGGCGCAGTTCACCTTCAACCAGATAATCTCGATCAATGACTTCACGCACTTTGGCAATGTCTTCCTCGGACATATCCTGAACACGCTCACCCGGGTTAACTCCGGATTTTGCACAGATGTCCTGAGCAGTTTTGCGACCGATGCCAAAAATATACGTCAAAGCGATCTCAATTCTTTTGGCAGTCGGAATATTTACACCAGCTATACGAGCCAAATTTCATCTCCATTTATTTTAAATTAAAACTCAAAAAGTTGATCACCACTTTTCAAAATTAAGGCGGATTATATGCTAATATTTGATTGTGTCAACCCTTACTTTCAGCATTTTCGAAAAAAGTTACTTTTTGTTAAACACTTATCCTACCGCAAGCGTCTCACTGATTCTGCTGGCAACCACATCGACCGCACCATTTCCGTCAATACTGATAAGCACCCCTTTTTCCTTATAATAAGCAATTGTCGGATAAGTAAAATCACGATATTTTTTCAGGCGGCGCTCAATCGTCTCTTTCGTATCATCGAGTCGCCGGGAAAACTTCGTCCCTCCGCAAATATCACAAACACCGAAAACTTTGGGTTTGTGATACTTGTCGCTATAGCTTTCACCACAGGTCATGCAGGTATAGCGCCCCAAAATGCGGTCAACAATAATATGATCGGAAACCAGAATTTCAATCACTCCGTCTAGAGTTATCTCTTTTTCTGTCAGCATATTGTCCAACACTTCCGCCTGTTTCAGCGTCCGCGGAAAACCGTCGAGGATAAAACCTTTTTTGCAGTCGTTTTCCTCAATCCGGTTAGAAACCATTTTAATCATCAGTTCATCCGGGGCAAAACCACCGGCAGCCAGATGATCTTTCAACTGTTCCCCAATTTCAGTTCCCTTTTTAACTTCTTCGCGCAACATTTCTCCTGTCGACAAATGACAGATTCCACACTTGCGTTTCAGAACGCAGGCCTGTGTTCCTTTTCCTGTTCCCGGCGCACCGGTCATAATCAGATGCAGTCCTCCTCCGTTCTTAAAACTCATTATCTTCTCTTCCCTTTTTTGTTAACCAGTGCGGCTTTTTTCAACAACCCTTCATACTGATAAGTAATCAGATGCGTCTGCACCTGGCCGACAAAATCCATGGTTACCTGCACGACAATCAACAAGGTGGTACCCCCCAAAACGAACGGTACGCCAAGCTTGGAAATCAGGATTTCTGGCAGAATGCAGAGAGCCGTCAAATACGCGGCACCGAGCACGGTCAGACGAGTAATCACATAGTCAAGATATTCGGCCGTGTTTTTACCCGGACGGATACCGGCAACAAAACCGCCATATTTTTTCAGATTTTCAGCCGTTTCCTCCGGATTGAAAACAACCGCAGTATAAAAGAAAGCAAAGAAAATAATCAGACCAGCATAAAGGACCAGATAAAGCGGCTGCCCGTGACCAAGCAACTGGCTCAGAGTCTGTGCCCAGTTCGGGCCGTTATTAGCCGAGAAGTTGGCAATCGTAATCGGCAGCAACAAAAGCGAGCTGGCAAAGATCGGCGGAATAACACCGGTCGGATTGATTTTAAGAGGCAGATGAGAACTTTCGGAAGAAGTCATCATTTTGGCACCAATCTGACGCTTCGGGTACTGAATGGTAATTTTGCGCTGAGCTCTTTCGACCAGAACAATAACATAAATCAAAACCAGAACCATAACCATCAGAAGCATGATAACCCAGATCGACATCGAACCGACACGCCCTAACTCAAAAGTCTGCGCCAAAGCGCTCGGAATATTGGCAATAATACCGACAGTAATAATCAGCGACGAACCGTTGCCAACTCCGCGAGAAGTGATCTGATCACCTAGCCAAACGATAAACATAGTACCACCAACAAGCGAAACGATGGTTGTAAACTTAAAGACAAAACCCGGCATAACCACAGCTGAAACACCGGCGCTGCCAACCATGCCCTCAAGCCCAACGGCAATACCATAGCCTTGAATAATGGTAATCAGAACCGTCAGTACTTTAGTATAGTGGACGATTTTGCGGTGTCCGGCCTCGCCTTCCTTTTTGAGGGCGGAAAGCGACGGAATAACCGACTGTCCGAGCTGCAGAATGATGGACGCCGAGATATAGGGCATAATATTGAGGGCAAAAATCGTCATACGTTCCAATGCACCGCCGGCAAACATATTAAACATACCGAGAATACCATTGGAATTACGTGAAAAAATATCAGCCAGAATATGCGGATCAATTCCCGGCAGTGGAATAAACGTTCCCAGCCGGAAAACAATCAAAGCCAAAACCGTAAACCATAACCTTTTTTTCAGCTCCTCAGCCTTGCCAAACACCGACATATCCAGATTGGCAGCCATTTTCTCTGCGAGTGATACCATTTTTATTTCCTTATATTTAAAATAACCTATTTTGGGCGCAGAAGTGCCCACTTGGAAACAAGTTAATACACAATTTTAAAATTTATGCAACAACTTTCTCTTTATCCTCAATTTTTATGAC
>CAYXBH010000104.1:0-3997 GCA_964463185.1 uncultured Azospirillum sp.
CACACATTGACCTTGTGCATAATTTATATTTTGGCAGCCTGCATATTTGGTGTGTTTATCATATACGAAGAAGGGGTTGACAAAGGGATGGATTTCTTTACCGGTTTTCTGGTCGAAAAAAGCCTCTCGCTTGATAACATTTTCATTATGTCGCTCATTTTCTCAAGCCTCGGTGTGCCGCGGATGTATCAGCACCGAGTTTTGTTCTGGGGGATTTTAGGGGCGATTATTATGCGCGCCCTGCTGATTTTGGTTGGAGGAACACTGATTTCCAATTTCCATTGGATACTTTATGTCTTTTCGGCATTTCTGGTCTATACCGGCATCAAAATGCTACTGCACCGAGGAGAAGAAGAACCACCGTTTGAAGAAAGCCGGACGTTCAAATTTTTCTCTAAAATTTTCCATGTAACCAGCAAAATGCACGGCGAACATTTCTTTGTCAAAGAAAATGGCAGGCATTACATTACCCCTTTGTTTTTTGCCCTGATTACGATTGAAACCATGGATATTATCTTTGCGCTTGACAGCATTCCTGCCATTTTCCTGATTACGCAGGATGTGTTCATTGTTTACACCAGTAACATTTTTGCCATCTTGGGTTTAAGGGCGCTCTACTTCCTGCTGGAAGCGATTATTTACAAGTTCAAATACTTAAAACCGGCGCTCTCAATCATTCTAATTTTTATCGGTCTGAAGATTTTTGCGCCGAAAATTTTAGGGGTTGAATTGGAACCCTGGCATTCCTTAAGCGTAACTTTTGGGCTTTTGTTCGCCGGGATTGCCATTTCCCTCTGGGAATCAAGGGACGAAGAAAAAAAACAGGCCTGATTTTTGCCACCTGGAATACGGTGCTTTCGATTCTTTGAGCCAGGCCCCCTAAGTATCCTTAGGGGCGTGTGCAGTTGGAATATGGCAGGCAGGTGATCGATTTCGAAACCAAGGAAGCCACTATTTTGTTTTTCCATCGGAAACAGCATTGATAGCGATCGTCTGTGTTACGCAATTGAACGACAGCATCTTAAGGTCGGGAAATATAATCTGTTTTTTTTTAATAATTGCGCCAACAAGGTGCGGGAGGTTTTGGAAGAAGCTGTCATCCGCAGGATAGAGGAATTCCGCTCAATGGATAATATTTCCATTGAAAGAGAAATGGAACACATCCGCTATGCATGTAATCCTGGTCAGGCCGATTTGTATCTGACGAGAAAGCGCCCGTTGTTTTTTATTACAGGAAAAAACGGCAGGGAACGTTTTAAAAAATTTAAAGATTGCATGACGTCCCCAAGTTGGGCATTGCATTTTTGATGCTGCCGTGGTAATGTAAGGTATCTTTAAATCAAGGAGATATCAGATGGAAACAAAAGTGGCTGTCATTGCCATCGTGGTGGAAAATCGCGATTCGGCGGAACGTCTAAATGAAATTTTGCACGATTATGCCGATTATATCATCGGCCGAATGGGGATCCCCTACCGTGCAAAAAAAATAAATATCATCAGTGTGGTTATCGATGCGCCTCATGACGTCATCAGTGCTTTGTCGGGAAAAATCGGCAATCTGCCGGATGTCAGCGTTAAAACCGCTTATTCTGGCGCTGGTGAGTAGCCGTTTTATCAACTGACGGGGAAGACTGTTCTGACCCATAAGAAAAGAGGTATATATATGTATAATCCGAAATCATTAAAGGCTGAAGAATTTATCAGCCACGAAGAAATATTGTCTACGCTGGAATATGCTGAGGCCAACAAAAGAAATGCAGCATTGATTGATGAAATATTAAACAAAGCGGAAAAAAGGGAAGGGCTGTCGCATCGCGAAGCCTCAGTTCTTTTGTCCTGTGAACTTGAAGACGAAAATGCCCGCATATATGCTTTGGCCGAGCAGATTAAGAAAGATTTTTACGGTAACCGGATTGTTTTGTTTGCGCCACTTTATCTTTCTAACTATTGTGTCAACGGCTGTGTTTATTGCCCCTATCACGCTAAAAACAAGCACATTGCCCGCAAAAAAATGACGCTGGAAGAAGTCCGGCGCGAGGTAATCGCCTTGCAGGATATGGGGCACAAAAGGCTGGCGATTGAGGCTGGTGAAGACCCGGTCAACAACCCAATCGAGTATATTCTGGAATGCATCAAAACAATTTACGGCATCAAACATAAAAACGGCGCCATCCGCCGGGTAAATGTCAATATTGCTGCCACCACCGTCGAAAACTATCGCAAATTGCATGAAGCGGGGATCGGTACCTATATTTTGTTTCAGGAAACTTATCATAAGAACAGCTACGAAAAGTTGCACCCGACCGGGCCGAAACATAACTATGCCTGGCATACAGAAGCGATGGATCGGGCAATGGAAGGCGGTATTGATGACGTCGGTTTGGGGGTTTTGTTTGGGCTCGAGATGTATAAATACGAGTTTGCCGGCCTTTTGATGCACGCCGAACACCTAGAAGCCGTGCACGGCGTCGGACCGCACACCATTAGCGTGCCACGTATACGGGCGGCCGACGATATTGATCCGTCATCTTTTGACAACGGCATCGACGACGATATCTTTGCCAAAATCGTAGCCTGCATCCGCATTGCTGTACCCTATACGGGGATGATCGTTTCCACTCGCGAAAGCCGGAAATGCCGCGAGCGGGTTTTGCATTTAGGCATTTCCCAGATCAGCGGTGGCTCCAAAACCAGTGTCGGTGGCTATGCCGAACCGGAACCAGCAGAAGAAAATTCTGCCCAGTTTGATATCAGCGACACCCGCACATTGGACGAAGTGATCTGCTGGCTGATGAAAATGGGCTATATCCCGAGTTTTTGTACCGCCTGCTACCGTGAAGGGCGTACCGGCGATCGTTTTATGGAACTGTGCAAGAGCAGGCAAATCCAAAACTGCTGCCATCCGAATGCTCTGATGACGTTAAAGGAATATCTGGTTGATTATGCCTCGCCGGAAACAAAGCAGGTCGGTTTGGAGTTGATCAAAAAAGAACTGAGTAATATCCCCAAGGAAAAAGTGCGCGAAGTTGTCGTTGACCGGCTCGAAAAAATAGAGCATGGCGAGCGCGATTTCCGTTTTTAATCCAAACGCTGTTTGTTTTATGTCCCCCGCCGGTCTGATGGAGAATATTTTTGTTTAATGACAGAAAAACGGTTGCAGTTTTTGTCCAATAGTTATACACTTAAAAAAGTTACGAGATAATTATCTGATTATTAACCAAATAATATATTTTTTATGAAAAAAAACGAATATTTATTGCCGCCCGGTCAGGAAGTTTGTGCTGGTTCGGCAGCAGAAGCATTTGTTTTGTTCCGCTCGCTGGGAATATTTGTAACGGATATACCGATCCTAGGCATTGCCTGCCGCAGGTCGGAACCGGCAAAAGCATATTATGTATGGGCTGTTTTGCAAAAAAACGCATTTTATGTGATATCGCTGTTTCCGGAAGTGGAGATCCCCCAATATGAGGACTGGGAAATTTCCCGTCTTACTGTTGGCGAAATGATCATGCACACCAGAAGAGGCTCATATGAGGTAACCTATGACAAATATCTGGGGCATTGTATCCGTTCCATAGACCTCTATTGGCATGAACGCTATCCCGTCGGCGAAGGCGGCTTTCTGGGAGTTCCTACGGCCCGCTATATGCTTTGCCGCTTGTATGTAACGGCAGAAAACAGCCGTCTTCTGACCTATTGTTGGGTTGGATACGAGGCCGCCAGCCACACCACTCTTTTTATCAAACTTTTTGCAAAAGACTGGGAGCTGCTGTCCGGCTACTCCTATACCGAACTTGGTCGCAAGGCTGTCAGCGTAGGAGAGCGTTTTGAAACGCATGGAAAACACTTTGTGCTGAAAGAAGACAAAGACGGTTTCCTGTTTTTGGAGCCTGTGTTTCACAATCCTTATATGCACATTATTTACACCCAAAGATGAAATTATTGTGAGTTTATTAAAAATCAGACTTATGAACAGAAATGTTTATCTTAAAAATCC
>CAYXBH010000105.1:0-3921 GCA_964463185.1 uncultured Azospirillum sp.
TTTGCTTTTGTTAGACTTTTGCCAGACCGTCTAACTTACTTTAGCAAAGGAGTTTTTTATGTGTAAAGCTGTAAGCTCTTTGGAACTACAGGCTTGGCCGGTAGTTTTCTAGATACAAAAAAACGGAGAGCCTTTCGGTTCCCCGTCTCCAATAATCTTACCGCAAATAGCTTATTCGGCTTTCCTGGATTTCTTTTCAGCCTTTTTCTCTGCCTTGGCTTCTTCTTTTTTGATTTCTTCTTCAGCAGCTTTTTCAGCAGCTTCAGCAGCGGCTTTCTCTGTAGCAACACGAGCCAGATCCTTGGCGCCTTTAGCTTTTACATCACGGTCAACCAATTCAATAATGGCCATCGGCGCAGCATCGCCATAGCGGATGCCTGCTTTCAGAACACGAGTATAACCACCGTTGCGGTCTTTGTAACGCTCAGCCAAAGTAGAAAACAACTTGGCAACAACTTCATTATCGCGCAAAAAGGCCAAAGCCATACGACGGCTGTTCAGATCACCTTTCTTGGCAAAAGTAATCATGTTATCGGCAAAAGTTCTCAGCTCTTTTGCTCGTGGCAGGGTAATCGTAATCTGCTCGTGATTAAGCAAAGCGTTGGTCAGGTTAGAAAACAAAGCTCTTCTTTGGTTTCTCGGCATATTAAACTTTCTGTGTTTATTTCCATGTCTCATGGCTATTTCCTTTCTTTTCTCTGATACTTTGACAGGCAAAGCGGATAAAACATCGCCCGACACTACCTTCATAAATGCCGGCACTTTAGTGAATCCGAAATTCACGATTTCAAGCGAAATATATAGAAGTTTTTTTCTTTTGGCAAGCCTTTTTTATTTTGAATAAGTGCTTGTTTTTTTAAGCACAGGAAGGTATCTTCCCAATACCCCGTTAAAAAAGGAGCACACCAATGAAACTGCTAATTCAAAAAGTAAAAAAAGCTTCTGTTTCCGTCAGCGGAAACAAAATTTCTGAAATCAATGCCGGGCTACTGATTTTCATCGGCATTTTTAAAAACGACACTCCCGCGCAAGCGGTCGCTCTAGCCAAAAAAGCCGCGGCTCTGCGCATTTTCGAAGACAAAGCCGGTAAGATGAACCTTTCAGTCAAAGACACTGGTGGCAGCGCCCTAGTTGTTTCCCAATTTACGCTGGCCGGCGACACCTCGCGCGGCAACCGCCCCGGATTTGATGGCGCTGCCAGGCCAGAAACCGCCAAACCGCTCTACGAATATTTTTCCGAGTGCCTGCGGGCCGAAGGTCTTGAGGTACAAAACGGCATATTTCAGGCCAATATGGCGGTTGAACTGATCAACGATGGCCCGGTTACCTTTATCCTTGAAAAATAATACCCCTATTCAAAATCTTTATAAATCCAGGAAGCCACCGGCCTCAGATCATTTTGATATTTCCCGCAATAAAGTCTGATCTCACCGATTGTTTTCCAAAACGCAATCTGCGTAATCAGAATCATTTTTTTAAAACCATGTCAGCTCAATTTTATATCGTCGATTTTGCAGTAACCACCAATGGGAAAAGTGATAATCGGCATCGTATGCCCAAAATCGACATTAACAATAACAAGCTTGCCGGCCAGTTCTTTCTTGGCGGCAAGTACTCGCTCCAAACACGACCGGCCCATTTTATTTTCCGGTTCAAAACGCCCAAACACCACCACCTTCACCGAAGCAAAATCCGGATGCAGGCAGAATGCCTGCAGATCACGGTTAAAAATCCAGATTTCATATTCCGCACAATGAATAAGACACAGTCTCTAATATCAGGAAAATAAAGCATCCTTTTCAACTCGTCCAGAAGTCCCAATTGCCATCAACCAGCCGTCCTTCTGCTTTTCCCGGAGCAATATCCCAATATCCTTCGTTTTTGATAAAATTCCGCTTTTCCTGGTCAATATACCACGGATCGTCGGCCCATTCTTCCGCCAGCCACAAAACAAACGGCTCCTTTTGAAACAGGCATTTCTTAAAATACTCAATTGTATATTCGATTCCTTTCAACATACCGAAAATGGAAAAATGTGCTCCCGAATAAGTAACCAGGCCGGTTTTAACATAAATTGCGTTTGCCTACGCGGTAATATCCGAAAAACCACAAAACATTTTCGGATTCTCGGCAATCAGTCGATAATCAATACCCGATAAAATTTCAATGGAATTATAATCACCGATCACGATCATGATGCCGTCGACTGTCTTATCGGCAAATGCCTCTGCCACCTGACCAGCATAGACAATACCGCCTCGCACTCTAAAACAACAACTCCCTAAATATACAATATTTCAAAGTAAAATTATCTTTTTCACAAATTCTCGCCATACCGCGGCTTCTCAAAACAATTTTCGTATAAAAATAAATGCTTCTCTCATACCTCTTTTCTGCAAAAAAATTCCCCATGCCTTCTGTGGCAAGGGGAATTTTTTCATGTTCTGCCAAGCTTACAACTTAGCCAGCATCGGAGAGAAATCAGAATTTCCGGCAAAAGAAGACTGTTCAGCATCAGGGCGCCATATTTGAAACTCTTCGTCGCCTCCAAGACTTGTCTTGATTATCCAGTAATAAACGCCGCTAAAACTTGGTACACCGGCTTTTTTCATCATTTGGCTCAGCTTATTGCGGCAAAGCGTGATCCGAATAGCATCATCCTGATTCGTCAGAAACAAATTTCTTTTCCTAACCTCCCGCTGCATCTCACTGACCGGCAGCAACACCAAGGTAATTCCGGCAACAATCAGCTCCGACGATAAGCAAAAGCCCCGCAGTTTGCCATTTTTCTCAACCACATACTGCGGCACTCCTATATACGCCTGCCGAACATTTTCTTTAATTGTTTCGCTGTCAACATCGCAATCGACAAAAATAATCTGTCTGGAATGTCGTTTCAAAAACCCTCTGCCCAAAATAGGCTGTTCAATCCGAAACAGACGTGTCCACAGAAGATTTCCTACCTCCTTATCATGTACAGTATATGGCTCATAACCTCGCGGACTGAAATCGTTCCAAGCTTTGTAAACAATCGGCCATTCATTGCTATCGACAAAATTCTGCCACTTTTCAATCGGAGCATTAATACTGGGAATCGGAACTTCTATTTTCCTGGTCTCTCTTTTAAATAAATTGAAAAACATAATAAAATTTTTTAATAATTAAAATCAGTTTAACAAGATAACACATTCAATTCAAAATTCAACCATTTTTCACCCTTTTTGTTTTCCCCTTCTTCCAAAAAACACCCAGTTCCTCCAAATCACTCCTTTAGCCTGCATGTTTTCTTCCTCACTCGCTTTCCGATTGCCTGTGCCAACACCACCTTTTCCCCGGCAAAATAATTCCATGAAAACATGATGCGCCATACCCCTGCCATCTAACCAGCTGTCCAAAACAACCAGTGATTTCGCCAGCAACATCAACTTTCAGCGGTTGCGCAGGGCCGCTCCATATAACAACGTCTTTTTCGCCCAAACCAGCAGCTCAGATAGATAAAACATATTCAGACAACATCAGCCACATAATATTCAGACACAAAAACTCCCCTCTGCTTCATCAGAGGGGAGTTTTTATACTCTGTCCATCAATCAGAAATGATCATCAACACGTTTGATCAATTCTTCAATATTTTCCGGCGGCCAGCCCGGAGTTTCCATACCTAAATGAATTCCCATTTTAGCCAGCACTTCCTTAATTTCATTCAGCGACTTACGACCAAAATTCGGTGTTCTGAGCATTTCCGCCTCGGTTTTCTGTACCAGATCGCCAATATAAACAATATTATCATTCTTCAGGCAGTTGGCGGAACGAACAGAAAGCTCAAGCTCTTCAACTTTCTTTAGCAGATTCTTATTAAATGGCAATTCTTCTTTTTCAACTTCAACTTCACTTTCCGGCTCATCAAAGTTAATAAACGGT
>CAYXBH010000106.1:0-3892 GCA_964463185.1 uncultured Azospirillum sp.
CAGAATATCTGAAATTTTCATTTTGACTCCCAAAGTTAGTTGTCGGCTTTAGGTTCAACCCAGCCGATATTGCCGTCTTTGCGTCGGTATACCATGCTGATGTGGTGGTTGGCTGCGTTCCTGAACATCAGGGCGCATTCATTGGCCAAATCCATATACATAACGGCTTCGCTGACGGTGCAGACAGGGATGTTGGCCTCGGTCTCGGCAATAGTCAGCGGAGTGTTGACATCAATATCCATTTCGTCTTCGGTTTCAATAACCGGGAACACCGCTTCCGAAGCCAGTTCAGCCAGACCGGTTTTGCTCTTGTGGTCTTTCAGGCGGTTTTTGTGTTTGCTCAAACGCACAGCGATATGGCTGCTGGCGTTGTCAAAAGCCGTATAGGGATCGCCTGCGGTTCCCGTGCCTTTCAAAACAATATTTTTTGCAGGATGAACGGTTACTTCGGCGGAGAAATCATCACCTTCTTTTGAAAAAGCAACATTACAGCCGATTGGATCGCTGAAATATTTGGTTACGGAATTCAAAATATTGGCTTCGATATGCGAACGTAATCTGTCCCCGATATCGACCTGTTTGCCTGTCAATGTTATTTTCATAATCTTTCCTTGCAAAATATAATTGATAAACTGAATTTAGAACATCTATTCTAACATAGAAATTTAAGATTTCAATCACAGTTTTTGTATAATTAGCTTAAAAAAACGTTAAAAACAGGCGCCTGCGAACAATCTGTACACAAGAAAACACATAACCGCAGAATAATCCTGCCGCGGGGACGTTTGATGGGTAAAATCTGGTTATATCGGCGGGGATTACATTGTAAAATTATCGCCGAGATAAACCTTGCGCACCTCTTCGTTGTTGACGATTTCGTCCGGCGTGCCTTCCATCAGCACGGTACCGCCGTGGAGAATGTAGGCACGGTCGGTAATGTCAAGCGTTTCGCGCACGTTATGGTCGGTAATTAATACCCCGAGCCCGCGGTGCTTGAGCTGCGATACGAGAGAGCGGATTTCGCCGACAGCAATCGGGTCAATACCAGCCAGCGGTTCGTCAAGCAAAATAAAATTGGGCTGGCTGGCCAGCGCCCTGGCAATTTCCAGCCGTCTTCTTTCGCCTCCGGAAAGCGCCATTGCCGGCGACTTGCGCAGATGGGCGATTGAAAATTCCGACAGCAGCTCTTCCAGCATATTCTCCCGCCTGTCTTCGTCTTCAACCACAATTTCGAGAATAGCCTTGATATTGTTTTCCACCGTCAGCGAGCGGAAAATGGATGCTTCCTGCGGCAGATATCCGATTCCCATACGGGCACGGCGGTACATCGGCATATTGGTTATGTCCTGACCGTCTATGTGCACATCGCCATAATCGGGGGTAATCAGTCCGGTAACGCAATAAAAACAGGTGGTCTTACCGGCGCCGTTGGGGCCGAGCAGACCGACTGCCTCGCCGCGGCGAACATTAAGCGACACGTTACGCAACACCGGCCGGTTTTTGTATTTTTTGCCGATATTGAAAATTTCCAGAGTCGAACTGCTGTTTTTATCAAACATTTTCCCTCGTTCCTTTGCTTATTCTTCCTCATACCAGACGCCGGAAACTCTCTCAGTGCCGGAAAGCACCTTACTGATGCCAGTGTTGAGGTTGGTTTCGGCCTTATCACCATTTAAGATATTGCCGTTTTGGGTAATAACCACGTTTTCATAAAGATAAACCATGCCTGTGCCAGGATAATAGATACCTGTCTTTGCGGTAACATCACCGTCTTTTGTAACGATTTTTGGGTTTTGCGGAACTTCAACCCGCTCCAGCACCTGTCCACCATTTGCGTCTTTTGTAAAATAGGTTTCCATCATGTCAGCGTAGATTTTGTTCTCTCCGTTGTCGGCTACTACGTCCCCTTTAGCCACAGCTTTGTTTTGGCCCGGATAATAGGTAATGCTTTCATTGGCGTAAACGGTAGCCTTTTCATTTTTAATGCGGGAATTTTTGCCCCTAATGACCATATAATCTTCTTTGACGTAATATTCCATCCGTTCGCCGTATGCGTCAGCCTTTTCCAGATGCAGCCTGACATTGCCATCGCCCGTCATTTTGGTAATTGTGTTTTTCTCTTCTCCTGAGGCTGTCTTTCTTTTTGCAAAATAAACGGTCAGCACGTCACCCTTAACGGTCATATCCGGTCTAACTGCCGTTGCATTACCTATAGCAACGGCTTTTTTCTCGTTCTGGTAAACCTCCACCTGTTTTTCTGCCGTGATCGTAATGTCATAGGCCACTGCAGGAATGATGCAAAATACTGCCAGAAAAAAAGCCAGCCAGATTTTTTTCATTCCTCACGCTCCCCGTCGTTATCCTGATGAATTATGATTTTTGTGTTTCCGGTAAAAATGATAACGTTCCGGTCTTTGTAATATTCAAAACCTTCCGACTGCAAATTGCCAAGATATCCTTCCGAGGTTACCGGCGTGTTACCATAGGCCTTTGCCTGGTTACCGTCATAATATACAGTTTTTGTATTGGCAGTCATGCCGTCGCTGTAAATCATTTTTACATTGTCGTCAAGCCGTAGCAGATTTTTGTTCTGATCGTAAAAGCCAACCGGTGATTTTATGCTCAACCACTGGTTGTCGGAAGAGGGCAATAGTCCTTCGGGGCGGATCAGTTTGATCAGTTTGGAACCTGGTTCTGTTTCGTCGATGGTTTCCGCGATAAAATTGTTAACTCTGTTTTGTTTGTCCGTGATGTAAAAAACGGTATTTTCCATATGTAACTTTTCCAGTTCGCCGGCTTTGGGTTTATTGATCTCCAGTTTAAAATCTCCCTCTCTTTCCCGCAGCCCGGGCAAAATGATTAGCAGCCCGGCCAGAGCTGCCGCGACCGCAGGCAACAGCAACTTTACCCCCCGCAAAATCCGTTTCCGCCGGATAGCAGCTTTGTCGTTTTCTTGATTTTCTTTTTTTAAATTTTCTGCAAAGAAAATATCTAATTTTTTAAAATCAAACAATTATACGGCCTTATGCTGGTTGGAGGAAGAAATGGTGTTTTTGTTTTCGTTAACCGTAAAACCGGCACGCAGGCAGTCATGCATATGGATGATGCCGATTGGTTTTTTGTTTTCAACAACAAACAATTGGGTAATTCCTTTTCCTGTCGTGTTCATAATGTTGACAGCCTCGGCTACCAGCAAATCGGCAGGAACAGTTTTCGGGTTGCGGGTCATAATGTCTTCCGCCGTTTTGGAAAACAGATCATTGTCGGAAAAGTTGACCATGGCCCGCCGGAGGTCACCATCAGTGATCATCCCCGTTAATACGCCGTTTTCATCAACAATGCCGACGCAACCGAGCAGTTTTGACGATATCGCCAGGATAATTTGCCGCAAAGCCGCATGCTCATTCAAAATTGGCATTTCCTCACCAGTGTGCATCAGGTCGGAAACTTTTTGCAGAATGGCGCCGAGTTTTCCGCCAGGATGGCGCTGTTTGTAGTTGCTTTTTGAAAAACTTTTGCGTTCCATCAGTGCAACCGCCAGAACATCGCCCAGAACCAGTGTAGCTGTAGTTGAAGAGGTCGGCGCCAACCCGAGCGGGCAAGCTTCAGCCGCATCTGGAAGCTTAAGCAAAACATCACCGGCTTTGCCAAGGGTGCTATCCGGGTTTTTGGTCATCGAAACCAACGGAATCCCGTATCTTTTACAATAAATCAGGATATCTGAAAGTTCTTTTGATTCACCACCGTTCGAAATAGCCAGCACCACATCGTTGCCGGTCAGCATGCCGAGGTCACCATGGCTTGCTTCTGCCGGGTGAACAAAAAAGGATGGTGTTCCCGTCGACGCAAGGGTAGCGGCAATTTTCTGCCCGACATGTCCGGATTTTCCCAT
>CAYXBH010000107.1:0-3873 GCA_964463185.1 uncultured Azospirillum sp.
GCGGTTCCTGTTTTTGTTTGGCGACTCTTCCATCGTGCGCTGTGTCATCAAGCAGTCGGAGATCTGCTAGCAGTTCCACCCGGTTCCATAGAAACAGCATTCCACTTTGGCTCAGTCCTTTTCAGAAAAGGCTTTTCAACGGCCGCATTCATACTGCGCTGAGCCTGTTCAATGTCGTCCGTAATTTCGGTAATATCCTCTTCTTTGTCGATAATTAGACAGACAATATCCAACCGGGATCGGATTTACCCTGCTTGTTTATAACAGGTAAACGGTAACTTGGTCATACTGGTGGAGGAAAACGGCAGGGTGTTGCGATGATATTCAATCGCCTGGGAAATATCCGAGACATTTTCGGTTGCCAAGTTTCCCATGTGATTATATATCCAGAGCAAAACCGTATCGTGGGTAGGCCAGCTTGCGAGCAGATATTCTCCCAAGCTGCGGCAAAAATAGACCACCATCTGCTAGACCTTCATTTTTTCCTGCCAAAGCTCAAGCATTTCCTCCGCCTTTCTGTAGGCGGTAAAAATTTACATCGTTTTCTGCCATAACAATATCTCCTTGTTTTGATAGGAAAGTATGCCGTCCAACAGAATTTTCCACTGGAAATTAGTTTAGATAATCTCAAACTTTCCGTCGGTTATGTCGGGTAGAAAACCACGAATAACCGGGGGCATATAGGATATACCGTCAACTCGCGCGGAAAGCGGTCCACGTCGGCAGGCTAAAATCAGCAGATCAAGATTTTCTTCTTCTCCGCGCACAAAAACTTCTACGCTGCCGTCTTCGGCGTTGCGCACCCACCCGGACAAACCGCTGATTGCGGCAGCTGTCCGCCGGGTCCACCACCTGAAACCGACACCCTGGACACGGCCGTTGATTTTGAAATAAACGGTTTTATCGCTCATTGACGCAGAAACTGCTCAATGTCGTGCAGTTCTTTTTTCAGATCCTGGCGCTTTTGTTCGGAAGAGCTTTCTTTACCCCAATGCTCCGCCTGCCAAAGTTCTTCCAGATTGGCGGCGTTAAAGGCCTGTTCGGCATTGATATGCCCTTTAACCAGAGCTGCAGCCAGAAGTTCCGACTTCATATTGACAGCTGCCAGATAAAATGCGGCCAGTTCCTTATCGGATAAATTTTCCATAAAATTTTTCAGGTTATTAATGGAATATTCGTCCTGTTCGGGAACGTCCAGTCCTTTGGTTGTTATATATTTGGCATTGATTTCCTCGTTGGCCCAGCTCAGAACTGGGCGCCACAGCTGTTCCTGTTTTTTTACCAGTTCTTCATTGTTGCCCCAGAACAGCAGAGAATCGGTCGGTGCAAACTGAAGCAGTTTGTCAATCACGTCTTCCCGGCGGTTTTGGATTTCCCCTACCGCCTGTTCAAGTTTGTCTACAGTCATTTTTCAAACTTTCATATTATGTTTTAAGGCTTAAACTATATCCCGATTACTTTAATAAGTTCTTAATCAACTGTCTGGCATTTTGTTCTAGAGCTTTTATCTGGTCTTTGGCATCGCTGACTGTATTGCCGACGACTTCTGAGGCATCCTGGTAGACATTTTGCGCTACACCGCTGACACTGTCTGAGGCAGGAAACATATTTTGATACGCAGTTCCCTTAAGCGCCGTGTGGCAGGGAGCAGGATCGCGGTTCAGCAGCATATCGGCACCGGTATAAGCCACACCCGCTGCCATTCCGGCAATCGTTTTTAAAGCACCGCTTTTATCAAGAGAAATTTTCGGGCTCTGCAATGTTCCACCAATCTCCACCAGATTGCTAATAGCCTGCATAATGCTGATGTCGGCGATACCGTTGCGGTATGTGTTCAGGCTTAACTTGAGCTGGTCGTTTTGCAGATTGACCGTTCCGCTGCTGACGATGCTTAATTTGTTGCTGTCAACGGCAATGCCTTTTGGGAAACTGATGTTGCCATTGGTAATGTCAGCTCGCACAATCGCGCATTTCATGTTGACTGTATCCTCATCTTTAGAATCAACATTCAGTACCGACAACAGTTGAAAAACAAAGCCGTTGGTGAGAAAACTCAACTTTCCGGTCTGCACCGTTGTTTCGTCCACCGCAACAATTACCTGTCCTGAAAGCGAATCGACCAAAGCTCGGTACGTTGCCCCACTGCCTTTCAAATCGGCAAAAACTTTGCTTTTGCCACCGGAAACAATGCCGAAATCTGCCGAATCTTCAATTTGGAATTCTTTATGCAGACTTTGCAGCACCAGATTGTCGGTATCGGCTTTTAACGTCAGCGAACGGCTGTTGGCATCGAGTTCAGCCGTAATATCAGCGGTGCCTTCACCAAACCGTAGCTGCAGCGGGTTAACCTTTAAAACACCGTTGTTTAAAGCTGCCGTCATTTTAAGATTGTCTATCATAACCGCATCATTGATAATCAGTTTGCTGATGCCAATTTTGAAATCACCGTTAACGGTTTTCAGGAGTTCGTACGGGATAGCTTCATCGGGAACCAGTTCGCTCGCATTGACGGAAGAAATCAGTGTGGGCAGAACAAAAGCCGCCGGGCTTTCGCAGTTAAACGAGCGGAGATCAACCTGCGTGCTGTCTAAGTCCATCGCCACATAGGGAACTTTTCCCGTTATGTTGGCAGAAAGCGTGCCGGCTATAACATTGTTCACCACATTCAGCGTGGAAATTTCCAGCGACACTTTTTTCAGATCGGTACTACCTCCAGCAATGAGGGTGGTTTCTGGTACATTGAAATTGCCGGCAGGATTATAAAGGTTTATATCAAAATCCACATGCAAATCGTTCATCAGGTCATAGAGTTTAGCCTGTACGGATGCTTTTACATTGGCTACCGTCGCTTCGACATTGAGCGGCCAGGGCGAAGCCGTATTAAACAAGCCGACAAGTGAACCGATATTTCCTTTACCTGTAATTTCCATATCATTAAAAACCAGATTCCAACTGATGTTCATCGGCTGATCCAGACCTTCGGTCGAAAAAGTCAGGCTGTTGATTTTTAAACCGAGGAGATCGGAAGCGGCTGCCAGATACTGTACCTCGCTGTTTTTTACAGCGACTTCCTGCGCCACTATATCCGTCAGCATTGTCAGAACGGCCGGCGTTGTCTCTACCGTTTTGGCCGCATTGGCGGAAGGAATCAGCCAGCCACCGGGAAAAGAGGCCGTTTTATCTGATGTCGCCGCTTTAACCGGCGCAAAAGTCCAGTTGTTTTCTCCTGCATCATTGGTTTCCAGATAAATTTTGGCATTGTTTAACACCACCTTGTCAATCACCACCTGTTTTTTGAGTAGGGGCAAGAGAGAGAATTTAAGCTCTAGGGAACCGATTTCCACTATCTGCGGATTTTTCGCCCAGGCGAGGTTGGAAAAAGAAATATCATTGATAACCAAAGTCGGAATCAGGGAAATTCCCAGACTGGCGTTGCCGTTTACGGAGAGCTTGTGTCCGGTTTGTTCATAAACGATTTTTTCGGCATAAGATTTGTACTTGTTCAAATCAAAGGTTTCCCAAAAAATATAGATGCCGACAAATGCCACAACAACCAGCAGCAAAATTATTCCAAGCAACCATTTTATAATGCGCATTTTTCCTTCTGACAATCAATTTTGATTACAACTCAGCTGTTAATTCCAGACCTGCCGCCACCAGCCCGGCCTTAAAATGCTCCGGCAGCTGGGCAATAATCAGTGTTTGTTTATTATATAGAGCCGATAAATCTATTTTGTATGCATGAAGATGTAATTTGTCGGCAAATAAATTAAATTTTTTGCGTTCTGGACCGAAATAGCGGTCATCACCGATTATCGGACAACCGACAGACTCGAAGTGAGCACGGATCTGGTGAGTGCGTCCGGTCAGTGG
>CAYXBH010000108.1:0-3858 GCA_964463185.1 uncultured Azospirillum sp.
AAAATTATACACTAAAATAAAAATATTTTCAATCTGTCTTTGTATGAATTTTTTGTAAAAATAGTTTGTGTAGAGGGTAAAAAACACTTGACTGTTAGACAAAAAAATCGGACAATATTTTTACCATGTATATTATTTAAAGATTATGGAAGCACTTGAAAAGCAGATTGTTTTGGTTAAACACCATAGTCTGCGAGAATTTAAGGAACGTGTTAGACAGGGAAAACTGAAACTTAAAGCACAGTTTGAACTGTTGACGCTGCGGGATACTACAAAATTTGAGTATTATGTCAGAAGATTTCAGCTTGATCCGGAGGTGGAAAGAAAACTGATCAAAAGTGGAAGGAAAGATTTGTATTGTATATATTTTCCGCTTTACAGCTGTTGTTCATCCGCCGAGGAACTGCTGACACATTATCCGCGCGCATTGTCCGTTTATGCCAATTATCACGATTTGAGGGAAAATTCCCAAATGTCGATGGTACGGCAGAAAAAGGCAAAGAATGCTTTGAAATACGTCAATAAACGGGGGTTATGTGATAAAGCCAAAAAGTTTTTTCGCAGTCATGCCGAAAAACAACTGATTGGTTTTTATGATCGGAACTATGGTACATGAGGCCGTGGTCATTAAGGAAAAAGGGAGCATAAAATGCTCCCTTTTTTGTTGGGCGGCAAATTTGTTGTTTTTCTTGTCAGGCATATAACGGAAGTGTTTTTGGCGTTTGTCAGGAAATCAGCTCGCTGCAGGCAGACAGGTACCCGGTGCCATCTCCTGGTGTCTGGCAGGGAATAGCTTCTTTGTTTTGCGTGGCCGCCAGCAAACTTAAAAAGCCTTATTGTAATCCTTATACATTGTTTGGTAAAAGTGAGATTTAAAGCGACAACGTTGCGGAAATATTATTCTTCAATCAGTGTTTCTTCATCATCCGAGGTGATTTCGGGGTGTTCTTCCCTGAATTCTCCGTTGTCTTCGGTATCCTGATCCTGCGGGGGTTGGGAGGTTTTCTGCGGGGAGATGTTGAACATATCTTCCATTGCTCCGGCATTGTCCAAAAAGACGGGAGAGGGAACCGCCATGCCGGTAAAAAGGCCGTTGCCGCCGGACGTGTAGTTGGAAAGACGGACGGAAATCAGGACGGCAGTAAAGAGAAAAACTGCGGAAAATTTTTTCTGCATTTTTGCAATCCTCCTTAAAAACAACGACTTTTGTATATAAATAAAGTAATTGCGGGAGACAAAATGTCAAGATGAAAGCGTTTTATGCACTTTTAAATCTTCCCGCAAGTATAGAAAAATCAAGTGTTTTGAAGTAAAAGGAGGACAAATGGCAAAAAAATCGTAAAAAATGCTTGTCAATTAGCATAGAATTGTGCTAGCAAGTCTGTACGGGTGATTGAAATGTTATACCCAACAACTTTATTGTTTTAATATTTTTTTGAGGTTTATCAAATGACTGATACAGCTAATCGCGTTAAGAAGATTGTTGCAGAACATCTTGGCGTAGAAGAATCAAAAGTAACTGACACCGCAAGCTTTATTGATGATCTGGGTGCAGATAGCCTGGATACGGTTGAACTGGTTATGGCTTTTGAAGAAGAATTCGGTTGTGAAATCCCGGATGAAGCTGCCGAAAAAATTCTGACAGTTAAAGATGCTATTGATTATTTAAATAAAAACGCTTAATCGTTTTTGTTTTCAGATGACTAAACTCGCTTGACACAGAGCGAGTTTTTTCATATAAAAATTACTCGATGACAGTAACTTGATTTTAAGGATATTTGATGAGAAGAGTTGTTGTAACCGGAATGGGTATGCTTTCTCCTTTTGGCAGAGGCGTTGACTATAACTGGGAAAATATTGTTGCCGGAAAATCCGGGATCAGAAGAATTGACGGCGATTTTGAGCTTTATGATGTACCGGTTAAAATTGCCGGCAGAGTGCCGACAGGAAAAGAACCGCATCAGTTTGATCCGGATACGGTTATGCCCCCGAAAGAACAACGCCGGGTTGACAAATTTATTCTTTTTGGAATGGCTGCGGGTATTGATGCCATGGAAGACAGCGGTTGGAAAGCGGAAAACGAAGAAGAACAGTTCCGTGCTGGTGTTATGATGGGATCGGGTATCGGCGGGTTGCAGACGATTTATGAAAATTCGGTTATCATTACTGAAAATAAGAGTACCCATAAGGTTTCTCCTTTCTTTATTCCCTCCTGTTTGATCAATATGATTTCGGGCAATCTTTCTATCCGTTTCGGATTAAAGGGGCCAAACCATGCCTGTGTTACCGCCTGTTCAACCGGTACGCACGCCATCGGCGATGCGACAGCAATGATTGCCCGTGGTGATGCCGACCTGATGCTTGCCGGTGGTGCTGAATCTGCGGTTAATATTCTGGGACTGGCCGGTTTTGCCAGAATGAAGGCAGTTACTTCCGATTTTAACGATTGCCCGGAAAAAGCTTCACGTCCGTGGGACAAGGCCCGCAGCGGGTTTGTTATGGGCGAGGGAGCAGGCGCTCTGGTGCTGGAAGAATATGAACATGCAAAAGCGCGCGGCGCCAAAATTTATGCCGAAGTTGTCGGTTATGGCATGAGTGGCGATGCTTATCATATTACCGCGCCTTCTGGTGACGGAGCTTATCGCGCAATGAAAATGGCAGTTGGACATGCGGAGGAATATGGAGTTGGGCTTGCAGATATCGGGTATATCAATGCACA
Source organism: uncultured Azospirillum sp. (assembly GCA_964463185.1). Classification (GTDB taxonomy): domain Bacteria; phylum Pseudomonadota; class Alphaproteobacteria; order RF32; family CAG-239; genus JAFUYI01. The sequence goes on from CAYXBH010000108.1 coordinate 2,720, forward strand.
CGGAACATCCACGCCGGCTGGTGATGTTGGTGAGGCACTGGCGGTTAAACGTCTGTTTGGCGAGCATATGGCAAATGTTTCGATGTCGTCGACCAAGTCGGCAATTGGGCATCTGCTGGGTGCTGCTGGTGCGGTTGAGGCAGTTTTGACAATTAAGGCTCTGTGCGAGCAAATCTGTCCGCCGACACTGAATTTGGAAGATCCGGCTGATGAAGTGGTAGATTTTGATCTGGTGCCGCTTAAGGCAAAGAAGAAAACGTTTAAAGCTGCCATGTCCAATTCATTTGGCTTCGGTGGAACAAATTCGTCGGTTGTATTTAGAAAAATTGACAATTAGCAATGGCCTGGTTGAAGGGATTTCTGGCTGTGTTTGTGCTGGCGGTGGTAGTTGCCGGTGGAATGTTGTTCTGTTTGTATAACCGGCCCAATGAAAGGGCAACGGAGGCGGGGCTTGTTATTGAACGCGGTGTTGGATCTCGCGAGGTTGCGCATCGGTTGACAAAAGCGGGGGTGATTTCACACCCGCTTTTGTTTCGTCTGGCTGCTCGTATCAAGGGACTGGACAAGAATCTTAAGGCCGGCGAATATGTTTTTATGCCCGGTATTTCCATGCGCGAGGCTCTGGATATAATTAGCCGCGGAGAGGTGCACTATCGCCACCTGACTTTGCCGGAAGGGCTGACAACAGCCAAAATGCTGAAAATTATTGCCGATGAGCCCAATTTAACCGGTTCTATCAGTGAGCCAGCCGGAGAAGGTGATCTGTTGCCCGAAACCTACAGCTATATGAAAGGTGACAGTCGTAATAGTCTGGTTGTAAGGGCCAAACGCGCCATGGCGAAAATATTAGATGAGGCTTGGGCGCAAAATGGACAAGGAGTGCTGAAAAATAAAAAGCAGCTCCTGACGCTTGCTTCTATTATTGAAAAAGAAACGGGTATCGGCAGTGAGCGGGCCGATGTGGCTGCCGTGTTTCTGAACCGTTTGCAAAAAGGGATGAAGTTGCAAACCGATCCGACGGTTATTTATGCGTTGACCCAGGGAAAAAGAGATCTCGGACGGCCACTTTACCGGAAAGACCTGACGGTTGAAAGCCCGTATAACACATATAAATATTACGGTTTGCCGCCGGGGCCGAT
>CAYXBH010000109.1:0-3853 GCA_964463185.1 uncultured Azospirillum sp.
GGTATAACGTCCAAGTTCATAAGCCAGTAGCGCCGACTGGTTGTAGCGTCTTTTGCCATTAAAAGAAAGTCCATTTCGTAAAAACGAAAGGGACTGCATCAATCTTTCTGTCGCTTTTGCTTTACCAGATTTGCTATGTATTGTTGCTTGTCCTTTTTATCATGATAGACATTGTTTTGCGTAATAGGGGTAGGAATTTTAACATTTTTCAGGTTATTAATTGTAGTATTGCTGTCTAAAAGTATTTGTTTCATATCTTTGATTTTTACCTGAGCTAATGTCTGTTTTCTAATATTTTCCTTTAAGCGCCCCTCAGAGATCAGTTTTTCTGTTAATTCTTTACTGAAGACCATGTCTTTCAAAATAAAAACGTGCAGTTTACCGTATCTCTGTCCCGTGCTGCCTCTGCGGTTGTGTGTGCGTAGATTGTAAACAAAATCGCAATATTCTTTAGAACCGACTTTCATGGCAATATGCCCGTAGCGGGTTGTCCCCTTTTCCCAGGCCATCAGAGCACCGTCCGGTAGCGAGTGAGTTTTGTCCATATCAACTTCGAGCTCGGTAAAGTTTTCATTATTTTGCAGCCCCTCAACGGCACGGTAAGCATAATACTGGGCATCAATGTTAATTCCGTTTTGAGAAAAGAAAGATTTTACCGCTCCCAGACAATAAGTCTGCTGTCCGCCTTTAGGAGCCCCCCTTTTAGCTTTATCCTGAGCTGTATCAATGATTTTTTTGCTTAAAGGGCACTGTCCGATCATTTGTAGTTCTTCCTCGGTCCACTTTCTCCCGTTTAAATTGAAGTTGCCTGCCGTATTATTACGGGAAGCAATTAAATTGTCGGCTATCAGATTCTGCATTTCTTCTGCTGTTATAATATGGGAAGATTGCATGGCCAGCACAACGTGTTCCGTTCGGTTGTCATTCTTTGAGGGCGAGGGCTTTGTTTCAGCCAGCGCATTGCCACTGCCGGTCAGGGTTGTGGATAACAAGGCAAGCCTGATTGTGCCGTTGCGTATTCTATCGCGAATTTTTTGCAGCCATTTCTTTTTGTTGGCACTGTTATTTTCCATATTATATTCCCGTTTTTATAAGATATTTGTCCCCTTTTGTCTAATTCTAACGCAAAGTTTCTAATTTGTAAACTTAAAATTACATAAAAATCATAAACTTATTTGCAAGTGGCAGATTAAAGGGATTATCAATATATTTATTACTGCTTTGCCGGGTTTTAAATATAAAGGAAAATTTGTTTTTTTGTTATACACAAAAAAACTGCAAGCATTATCCGCTGCGGGTGTGGGGCTGCCTAATATATTCTATGCCTTGTCGCCAGCCGTTTTTTCTTCTTCTGCCGCGATTTCCTTGATAAATACGGCCTCCAAAGCCAGTATGGCAATCATAAAGACGATCCGGTTCCCATATCCGAACCAGCCGAGAAAAGTAAAAACAAGCCCGGTCGTGATAAAAGCCAGCGTACTCATGCGCATTCTTAGACTAAAGTCAAACTGTTTTTTAAAAATTGCCGAAATCACATAAGAAAGCAGGGCATAAAAAACAACTCCCAGCCAATACACGATGGACAACCCGATAAAAAAGAATACCAGAAGGACAAACAACGTCCAGTTAAGAACGTATGTAAAAGCATCCTTATAATCCCCTACCGGAAAGTAAGCGGAATTTTCAAAAGGATATACCTTAAGTTGATTGTTGGCGGAAAAATAAATGGCATTTTTTGTAATATAAATTCCTTCTTTTTTCAGGTCGGTGGGGTTTATGGTTTCTACTTCCGTATTCATGATGATTTCATACGTTTCTTCATTCCCGTTTTTGTCGCCGGTTATCTGGAGAGTGTATGTTTTATACATATTTTCTGGTTCAACGATAACGCCGTTTTCAATTTTTATCGGCAGAAACTCATCTGCCACTTTTTGCGCTGCCGGCACCAGAACTTCGTCGCCAGCTCGTTTAAAAGCAATGGTTAAAACGATTGCATAAAAGAGCGCAAACAGCAGCAGATATTTTAATCCGATGCCCTTTCCCTGTTTAATATAATTGATCAGTTTTTCCATGGCCTTAATCCTGTTATAAATTAACGAAAGTGTTATTTATATAATCACGGTTTTTGTGATATGGCAATATTTTTCAGTCAATATTCAGAAAGCGCGGATATAGAGCAAAGCTTCGGAAATCCGACGGCATATCCAAAGTTTTCTTCCTCTCTGTCATGATTGGGAGCAAACAGGTGGAAAACATCAACCTTTTCCCCGTTGATAAGGATACGGCACAGATTTTGTTCGTTGCAGACAATACCGGTTGAGCGGATGCCGATCAGCCGGTGTATCGGACTTAAACATTTTTCACAATATTCGGAAACCATAATCTGATTGTTTAAGATCTGCAAAGCCTCGCGGGCAACGGGCTGAGGCAGGTTGATACAGGACACCTCCGCCATATGAGTTGCTAGCAGAAACACACTGGCAGCAGAAGACTAATCTTCATTGGTTTCTTCCCCGGTTTCTTTTTTTCTGGCCTTAATGCGGGTGATCCTCATATTGTCGACCCCGATGACTTCGTATTCGCAATATTCGTCTTCGACTTTGTCGCCGATTTTTGGCAGTCTGCCGAGTAGACCGAAAACATAGCCACCCATGGTGCTTTCCTCATGTTCACATTCCGGCAGGTTCATGCTGTCAAAAGCATCTTCCACCAGCACCACGCCGTCAAACTCGGAAACTTCGTCATCTATTTTCTTAATCGGCTCGTCGGTAAAATCGTCGTGTTCATCCATAATATCGCCGACCAGTTCTTCCAGAATGTCCTCCATTGAAAGCAGGCCGGCCGTACCGCCGTATTCATCCACCACAATAGCCAGATGGATGCGTCTTGTCATCATCTGATGCAAAATTTCGGAGATGGACTGGTTTTCGGGAATAAACAAAATTTTTCTTGCCAGTTTTGTTAGAACCTCGGTGTCTTTTTCGTCGCCTTCATATTCCATCAGGTCGCGGATGTGCAGCATGCCGATAATGTGGTCTTTGTCTTTGTTACACAAGGGAAAACGTGTATGATTGTGTTTTTTTACAAACTCCATTGCTTCAGCGAAAGTAAAATTCTGATACAGGCATTTCATATCCTGCCGCGGAATCATGATTTCATGAGCATAGATTTCTGAAAAGTCAATGGCATTTTGAATGATTTCGCCTTCCGTATCGTCGATGACACCACCTTTTTTGGAAGCATCAATAATCAGTTTTATTTCTTCTTCCGAGTGGGTGTCGTCGTTTTCGTTGGCCATCTGTACGCCCATAAGGAACAGAATACCAGCGGTTACTTTGTCAAAAACCCAGATAAAAGGAGAAAATATATGTTTAAACACATAAAGTGGCTTGGCGATAATCAGGGCATAATTTTCGGTTTTTTGGATAGCAAGAGATTTCGGAACCAACTCACCGAGAACAACGTGCAACAGGGTGATAAAGCCGAAAGCGACACCAAAACTAACCGAGTGCAGCAAAACTTTGTTGTCAGCAAAATAATGACCAAATAAATCTTCCAGCAGACGAGATACCGCCGGTTCACCGATCCAGCCGAGCCCAAGGGAGGCCAAAGTAATACCAAGCTGGATGGCACTGAGATATGTGTTCAGATTTTCCGTAATTTTAAGCGCTATTTTAGCCCGTTTGTTTCCCAAATTGGCAAGTTCTTCCAGCTTTGTGCGGCGGATTTTGACAATGGAAAATTCGGAAACCACAAAAAAAGCGTTGGCAAACACCAGCAAAAGAACCAGGGCCAGATTAAAAACATAAGAATATACGGGACTCATGATTGATTAATTTTTAAACCTCGAACT
>CAYXBH010000110.1:0-3845 GCA_964463185.1 uncultured Azospirillum sp.
TGCGGGAAAATTTCCTTAAATCTTATTATCCGACTCATATAACGACCTTTAAGGACTGTTGTGTCCTATGCGGTTTTTCTTTTATGTCTTGTAAAAAGCAGAGGGGCTTTTTCGGCAACAAAAATGCCCCCGCTTGAGGGGAGGCATTTTTTAGCAAATAAATTGTTTGCAAAACTATTCAGCAGTTTTGGTCGCCTTTTTGGCAATGCGGGCAGGCATATTTCTCGAAGCCTTGCTGGCTACTGGTTTTGCCACCGGGCCTTTTTTCTTGGCGACTGCTTTTTTGATTTTCAAAGCTTCTCCGCTGAGCTTGTTGCTGGAGGTGGATTCCAGATAAGAATCCAAACCGCCATTGTGCTCAATCGAGCGCAAGGTTTTGGAGCAGATTTTCAGTTTGAAAACTTTGTTCAAGGCTTCGCTGAACAGGGAAACAACTTGCAGGTTCGGCATAAAACGACGGCGGTTGTGGTTGTTAGCGTGGCTAACATTATTGCCACTCATAACGCCGGTGCCGGTAATATCACATTTTTTAACCATAATTTTATCCTCAAAAACAAACTCGTTGCTTGTTAATAGCCAGACTTTGCGAAAAAGTCAAGAATTATTTAATAGAATAAAAAAAATTGTAGCATTTTTTTTCAAAATGTATTAAATGTATTATTAGTATCCCGAGTTGAAAATATGTACCCGTAGCTCAGCTGGATAGAGTGTTGGCCTCCGACGCCAAAGGTCATGGGTTCGAATCCCTTCGGGTACGCCATTTGTCAAAGTCTCGTCCGCTGCTGCGCCGGGGCTTTTTTATGGCTACTTTCAGGGTTGACCCCGGGGTTTTCTTAAGCATCTAAATTTGCAGTGGTAGTGCTGAAGCGGAAGGCTTTGGTGACGAGTGGAGGTTAGCCGATATTAAATTCTGGCGGGTATATAACTGTTCCTTCAAGCCGGTTTGCTTTTTGCAGGTTTATGGCCATGAAATATTCTTTGGAGACATTAAACTGGCATTTGATGCCAAACTCGGCTGCCGGCCGGTTTTATATACCTGCGTGTATCTCTATCTTCTTCTTATCTGATGATGATCGTTTGTTTTTCCTTTGGTGACATCTTGCCGCCGAGGGTGCGTTACGGTCTAAAGAACGGCTGGTCTTTGCTGGCGACAATGTGGCGGTGGCCATAAAGGCTAAAGAAAACAAACTTTCTTCCGTAATCAGATTTATGCTGCTGCTTTATCCGGTTGCGGTGGTTTTTTTTGAAAGCCGTTCTTATGTCGATTATGCCGACGGTCCATGGCTGACCAAAAAGGCGATGGAATGGTTTTGAGACAATTATATGACGAATACTGCTGCCCGCATGGTATACTAGTCTGCTGAAGGCAACGGTGGAGAAACCGTGGGGCTGTCGCTGGCGTTGGTGTTTACCGCCGAAAATGATGTTTTGCGCGACGAGGGGGAGGAACTGGCATGGAGGCTGGAGGTGGCAGGAGTGGAGGCGTTTGTTTGCTTTAATGGCACCATTTATGATTTTATGATGCTTAATGCCCTTGCCGACACGGCACCTTCGAAAGTGGCATTGATGCTTGCGGCAGTGAGCTTGAAAAGGGTTTTTGACAGTATCTAGAACAGCGATTTGTTGGCAAGCGAATTGTAGCGTTTGCGGATACATTCGATACAGGTCTTGTGTACGCCCTTGGTGATTTCGTAAATGATAAAGCGCCCGTTGCGGCTGGCGGTAACAAAGCCGTCGTCACGCAGGCGTTTCAGATATTGGGAAACCTTTATCTGCTCGCAACCGATGCCGCTGATAATATCGCTGACGTTTTGCGGACCGTTTATGGTCAGATATTCGAGAATGCGCATTTTGTCATAGTTGGCAAATAGTTTGATGCGGTTGGCGGTCATCATTGTATAGTCGGTCGGGAGTATGGTCTTGAAATCATCGTGCAGATATTGGAAATCGTCGGTCATGTAGCCGTAGAGTTTGCGCAGGCAGACGAAAATGCTGGTTGGGTATTCTTCACAGATTTCATAATAAATAAAGAGTCCCCGGCGTTTGGTTCTGACCAGATCGGCGTCGCGCATTTTGCGCAGGCTTTGCGAAACCATAACCTGTTCCGCATTGAGGGCTTTGGTGATGGCCGAAACCGAAGAACTGCCGTTGACGTCCAGATATTCCAAAATCCGCAGGCGCAGCGGGTGGGCGATGTAGGAAATGCCCCTGACTGCTTTTTTCATGACTTCTACCGGCAGTTGTTGTTCCATTTTCTTTGTCCTTTGATGTTTGGTCTTAATATAGCAGACCGGCAACCGATTGCAAACGAAAAAGCCCTGTGCAAGGGGTAAAAAATTATGGCAGATAGAGTTTTACATATTCGTCAAACTGCCGCGGGCTTTCATTCGACCAGCCCATTAAATATTTATTTCCCATACAAAACAGTGGGGTGCCGACGCTGTGGCCGAGGTTGAATTTTTTGGCGCATTCAACTAGCAATTTGTAGCCACCGGGATTGTGAATATTGATCATCGTGATTTCAAGATCCGGGTATTTGTCGTTTATATAATCCATGGCGTCATGACAGAACGGGCATTCGTTATAGTAGAAAAAGTATATTTTATTGTCGGCAAGTCCGCTGTCTTCTTTGGCTGGGGAGATATTGTCCTGACCGTCGCAACCGGCGGTTATGAAGAGGACCAAAATGAGCAGAGTAAAAATTTTGCGCATTGTTATTCTCCTTAATTTTTTTTATTCTATGCAGCAGTCGACGGCTTTGCGGACAAATGCTTTCATTCTGGAAAGCGTGCTTTGTGGGCGGGGTTCTTCTTTTGCCGGGGTGGCTACTGCCGGTTCCGCTGCCAGGGGCGCGGTAGCAGTGGCAGACAGCTCTTCTGTTAGTTTCCTGACGTCTTCAAAACTGTCTTCTATCCATTTGACCTCTTCCATATTCAGCAGTTTCATATTCAATCCCCAGAACAGGCAATAAAGTTCATACGAGCGGTCAAACAGCTTATAGGCTTCCTGCTTATGCCCCAGGCTCTGCTGCTTGGTGCCCACTTCCATCAGACGCATCGAGGCCGACAAAAGATGCTTGGAGATGCACCAGACTTCCCCCTCATATTCCGGAATGACTTTTTGCATTAGCTGTTTCCTTATTTCCCGCACCTGCTCAATCAGCTCATAGTAGGACGTCTTGCCGGTTTTTGCTCCAGAAAACATCAGGTGCTCTTCTATCGAAATTAGGTTCATGATCCCGATCGTCAAATCCTGATCCGATGACAGGTCTTTCGGATTGACTTTTTTGCTCGTGTCTATCTTTTCAATGTATTCTTTGATTTTCTTTTCCCTGTTCATGGCGAACTCCTAAAATTCGTACAACGACACTGCCCTGTTGCAGAGCGGATAATAATAAAAATAAATGCTAAGCAAGGCTAATGCAACAACCGGCACCGCAACTTTTTCAAACGGAAAATGGGCATGCCCCCCGTTCTTTCTTTTCATCCACTGATAAAAGTAATTAGCCAGAATCAGTAGCACCGCACCAGCAATCACGCTAAACAAAAAAGGATCCAGATAAAGAAAGAACAAAAAAGGCTCCGGTTGATAGGACATCTTGCCAACATACATAAAACCAATCATCCCGACGCTTAGAGCTATCAGCCAGAAGTCACGACCGGGAAATTGCCAGTTTTTCTTATCAAACCAAACAATCAGCCAGTAGCCAAACAGAGCCAGAAGCGCACCTGCCCATACACCGACAACGCTGTCATCAACTCCAAAATAGCGGGCAATTTCAAGCGAGGCAGCCACAGCTACGGTACAAACCGCACAGGCAGGGTTGGCAAGAACCGGAAAAGAAA
>CAYXBH010000111.1:0-3785 GCA_964463185.1 uncultured Azospirillum sp.
TGATCGAAGGTCCTTCGGGAACCGGAAAGGGAACAGTGATCAAAGAAATTCTTGCCCGTGATCCGCATATCAAGTTTTCGGTTTCGGCAACAACCCGGGTGCCGCGCAAGGGTGAGAAAGAAGGTGTTGATTATTATTTTATTTCCGATGCCGAATATGACAAGCTGAAAGCTGAAGGCGCTTTTTACGAGTATGTGGATTCCCAGTATGGTAGCCGGTATGCTACCTTACGTTCGGAAGTGGACAGTTTTATCAATGTTGGTGAAGACGTACTGTTTGATCTAGATTGGATGGGCGCCCGGCAGATGAAAGAAAAAGCCGGTGCCGATGTGGTTACAATTTATCTTTTGCCACCTTCAATCAAAGAGGTGCGTCGGCGCTTGGAGGACAGGGGAACAGATAGCCGGGAGGTGATTGAAAAAAGAATGGATCTGGTGCTTGAAAAAATCAGCCATTGGAACGAATTTGATTATGTGGTGGTTAATGCTGAACTTGAAGATACTGTTGAAAAAATCCGTCGCATTATTTCAGGTGAACGGATGAAACGCGTTCGTCAACTGAACGGTCTGCAAATGCTGGTCAACGAGTTGGTTGAAGAGGCTGAGAAAATGCGAAAAGTGTAAACTCTGCTTGCAAAGAATGCGGAATTTTATTATTCTGATCTCCGATTTTGTAACTCTAGAAACATAAAACAATGAAGCCGACTTCTATTTTGGGACGATATCTGATCAAACAAATCCTGATTAATTTTATCGCCGTGTTGCTGATGGTAACCGGTGTTATCCTGATGTTTGAGGTTATCGAACTGTTGCGGCGCACGGCCGACCGGCCGGATGTGGATATGGTGTTTGTCCTGAAAATGGCTTTTTCTAAAATGCCGCGCACGTTTGAAATGGTGTTTCCTTTTATCATGATGATTGCGGCGATGGTAACTTTCTGGAAAGTCAGCCGCAGCAGCGAGTTTGTGATTATCCGGGCGGCGGGTGTTTCTATCTGGGGTTTTTTGGTGCCACTGCTTGCGGCCGTGTTTATGGTCGGAATTATCAATATTATGGTGCTTAACCCGATTTCCGCCTATCTTTATGAGGCATATGAAACCCTTGACTATCGCTTTAAAACCAAAAATCCGAAAGCCATGCTGTTTTCAAATAAAGGGTTGTGGATCAGGGAAGCTGTTGACGATGATAAGTTTCTGGTGTTAGAAGCCAAGTCTGTCCGTCAGGAAGGTGAAGTTTTGTTGTTGCGCAAGGTCAGTATTCTCGAGATGGACAGGCAGTCGCAATTGCTGAAGCGGGTAGAGGCATATGCCGCAGAATTGAAAGGAAACGTGTTGGAGTTGAAAGATGTCCGTATTTATGAGGCTGGTCAGCCGGTGCAAGAGGTGAACAATGCCGATTATCAGACAACGCTGACTATGGACAGGATCAAGGAGAACTTTATTGATCCGGAGGCCATTTCTTTCTGGAACTTGCCGGATACTATTCGTTTTTACGAGATGTCGGGGTTTTCGGCGCTGCGCCATCAGATGCGGTATATGTCGCTTTGGAATTCGCCTTTTCTGCTGTGTGCCATGTTGTTGGTGGCGGCGGTGTTCGCGCTGCGGCCGAACAACCGACGGGGTGGTGTGATGTTTTTGATTGTTGGTGGAATTTCAACCGGTTTCATGGTGTATTTTCTATCGCAGGTTATATATGCTTTCGGCATAAATGGTTATATTCCGCCGATGTTGGCCGTGTGGACGCCAACATTGATCGTGATGCTAATCAGTATTTCTGCACTTTTGCATTTGGAAGACGGTTAGAAGAGTATAAAAAAATACCTACGGTCTTATGAACTGTTCTCCAAAAATTGGAGAGCAAAAAAGTCCCGAAGATTGCGGTAGAAATTTTCGGGAGTTCAATAAAAGAAGGAGTTTTTTTTATGCGTACGGGATGTTGAAGGTGGGCACAGTAGTGTCTCCATTCTGTTCATCTTGGCGAGCATAAATCATGCCAACTGATGGGATCGTCTCTGATGTTGCGGAGAGTATTGTTTACCTTAGACAGCATTATATAGGGAAGATTTACAAAGAGCTTATAAATTTTTTGAGTTTTCTGCTTCTGGCGCTTAATGTTTTCAAATTCTTTGTATTATAGCTATATTTATATCAAAGGAGTTATAAAATAGACGATAAAAAACAAAAAGCGTTTGCCCGAAGGCAAGCGCTTTTTATTTCCATAAATGAGCTAAACCGAAATTTTCCGGCTTAAACAATTACAGATTGGAAAGATCGACGTGAACGCCGGCCCCCATCGTGGAACTGATGGATATCTTCTTCATGTAAGTTCCTTTGGCTCCCGATGGTTTGGCTTTGATAACGGCATCAATCAGAGCTTTGGCGTTTTCATAGATCGCTTCTTCGCTGAAGCTGACTTTGCCGATCCCGGCGTGAACAATACCGGTCTTTTCGGCGCGATATTGAACCTCACCGGCTTTGGCCTTTTTAACGGCACCGGCAACATCCATGGTAACCGTACCCAGTTTCGGGTTCGGCATCAGGCCTTTCGGACCGAGGACGCGAGCAACGCGACCGGCCAGTCCCATCATATCCGGGGTTGCGATACAACGGTCGAACTCGATTTTGCCGGCCAGGATCGAATCGATCAGATTTTCGGCGCCGACAATATCGGCACCGGCGCCCTTGGCTTCATCGGCTTTTTCACCCTGAGCCAAAACGGCGATGCGAACGGTTTTGCCGGTGCCATTCGGCAGCGAGCAAACACCTCTGACCATCTGGTCGGCATATTTCGGATCAACACCGAGGTTGATTGCCAGGTCAACGGTTTCGTCAAACTTGGCATTTGCATTTTCCTTAACCAGCTTAACAGCGTCTTTCAGCGAATAAAGCTTAGACTTGTCAATGGTTTTGTATGCATTTTCAATTCTTTTTCCAGCCATTGTCTTACTCCACAACCTTTACGCCCATAGATACCGCCTGACCTTTAACCATATTCATGGCGGCCTCAACAGTCGAGCAGTTCAGATCCGGCATTTTGGCTTCGGCAATTTCTTTTACCTGAGCCAGCGTAATCTGTCCGGCAATGGTTTTGCCCGGTTCTTTCGAAGCAGACTTAATTTTGGCAGCTTGTTTGATGTAGAAAGAAACCGGCGGCAGTTTGGTTATGAAGGTAAAAGATTTATCTTCATAAGCGGTGATGACAACCGGTACCGGGATACCCGGTTCCATTTTCTGAGTTGCGGCGTTAAAAGCCTTGCAGAATTCCATAATATTCAAGCCTTTCTGGCCAAGAGCCGGACCGACCGGAGGAGACGGGTTTGCCTTCCCGGCGGGGATTTGCAACTTGATCAATCCTAAGATTTTCTTTTTAGATTTTACAGCCATTTTATACCTCGCTTTTAGGTTTGTGGTAAGATTATGGCAAATCTCCCACAAATTATAATAACAACAAATATCTTCCGGCGAGCCAAAGCTCCGAAAGGTGTTTCCTGTATATCACAATAGTTTCAATTTGCAAGCGTTTTTTTAAAGGCTTTATTAAACAATGTTGTTGAAATTTAATTCAAATAAACAAATCATTATCAATAGGTTGTTATCAGTACCAGATTTTATCCAACTAAACCAATTCAAATAGTTTGTTAAATATCTGGTGTTGATTCCGTTGAAATGTCTTATAGAATCTTTTGGAAAGGAATAAGTATAATAGAAGCAGAAGTCTGTCCTGACCATGTGCATATGTTAATAGAGATATCTCCAAAATTTTCGGTAAGCTCAGTCATGGGTTATC
>CAYXBH010000112.1:0-3768 GCA_964463185.1 uncultured Azospirillum sp.
TCTGCTTTGCGCCGCTCTTCATCGGTAATCTGGCGGGGATGTGATATGTCAAAACGGGCGCGGTCGGCTGCAACATATGAGCCTTTTTGCGTAACGTGGCTGCCGAGAATGTCGCGCAGTGCTCGGTGCAGAAGGTGGGTAACCGAATGGTTGGCGCGGATTTTGTCGCGCGTTTGTTCATCAACTTCAAAAGAGGCAATGTTGCCGGTTTTTATCGTTCCTTCAACTATTTTACAAACATGGACAACCATACCGTCGATTTTCTTTTTGGTGTCGGTTACTTCAACCGTAAAATCTTTGCCTTTGATTTTCCCGATGTCGCCGACCTGGCCGCCGGATTCTCCATAAAAGGGCGTCTGGTTGGCAATCAGATAAAAATCGCCACTGTTGACGGTTTCGACTAGTTGCCCGTTTTGGACAAGGGCGATGATTTGGCCGTCGGCTTTGGTGCAGTTGTAGCCGAGAAATTCGCTTTTGCCGAGTTTGTCAAACATTTCAAACCAGATTTTTTCAACCCCTTCATCACCGGAACCGGCCCAGTTTTTGCGAGCTTCGGCACGTTGTTCGGCCATTGCTTTGTCAAAACCTTCGGTATCGACGCCAATGTTTTTGGTCTTTAGTGCATCCTGGGTCAAGTCAAGCGGAAAACCGTAGGTATCGTAAAGCTTAAACGCTGTTTTCCCGGGCAGGATGTCGCCAGCTTTGATGTTGGCGGTTTCGCTGTCCAGGAGCCGCAGGCCTTTTTCGAGTGTGCAGATAAATTTGCTTTCTTCGGTTTTCAGGGTTTCTGTAATCAGGGCTTCTGCCCGGTAGAGTTCGGGATAGGTTTCGCCCATTTCTTTTTGCAGCGCCGGCAGGAGCTTGTACATTATCGGTTCGTTGACACCGAGCATATGAACGTGGCGCATGGCGCGGCGCATGATCCGCCGCAGAACATAACCGCGCCCTTCGTTTGAGGGCAACACGCCGTCGGCAATCAGGAAGGCTGCCGAGCGCAGGTGGTCGGCAATGACGTTGTGCGAAGCTTTGAGCGGTCCTTTTGGATCGGAATTGGTAATATTGGCAATTGCCTTAATTAGGTTTTGGAAAATGTCGGTGTCAAAATTGGAATGGACACCCTGCAAAATGGCGGCAATGCGCTCCAGTCCCATACCGGTATCAATGGATGGTTTTTTTAGGTTGATGCGGCTGCCGTCGGGCAGATCTTCAAACTGGTCAAAAACCAGGTTCCATATTTCAATAAAACGATCGCCGTCTTCTTCCGGCGTGCCCGGCAGGCCGCCCCAGACTTCTGGTCCGTGGTCGTAGAAAATTTCCGAACAGGGACCGCAGGGGCCGGTGTCACCCATTTGCCAGAAATTGTCTTTGGTGGCAATGCGGATGATGCGTTCGTCCGGCAGACCGGAGATTTTTTTCCATAAACCATAGGCTTCTTCGTCATTGTGGTAGATGGTTACCGCCAGTTTCTCGGCTGGAATGTCAAAATATTTGGTCAAAAGCTCCCAGGCATAACTGATGGCGCCTTCTTTGAAATAGTCACCGAAAGAAAAATTGCCGAGCATTTCGAAAAAAGTGTGGTGGCGTACGTCGTAGCCGACGCTGTCCAGGTCGTTGTGTTTGCCGCCGGCACGTACGCTTTTCTGTGAGGAAGCCGCGCGGGTATAGTCGCGGGTTTCGTTGCCGGCAAGGATGTTTTTAAATTGTACCATGCCAGAGTTGGTAAACATCAGGGTCGGGTCGTTGTCCGGCACGAGCGGAGATGAGGGAACGATTTTGTGCCCGTTTTTGGCAAAGTAATCAAGAAACGTGTTTCTGATTTGGTTTACGGTTGTCGTCATAATTAATTCTTTCTATATCATTAAAAAAGGACCTTAAAACTAACCCTAACTTTTAATGCAATCTTTGTTATCTGTCTATTAAAAAATTAGTCCGGATGTTTAAAAATTTACCGTATAACCGTAGAGGTAGACAAAAACGGCATTGAGCCAGCTGGCTAGGAGAAGCCGACTCTAATGGGAGACGAGCAGACAGGTGGGAACGGGAGAAATGTCAAGAAAACAAAAAATGTTTTTTTGAAAACAATAATGTTGAGTATGATCACGACAATTAGTGCCAGTTCCGTGTAGCCGGTGTAGAAAAAGGAAAATGTCCATAAAAAACTGATTGATGAAATAGCTATTGGTATGAAGACTTTCCCGCCGGCTGGGTGTGGCCGAAAAAGCAAGGAAAAAAGCTGCGGTCATCAGCAGATAAATTAGTTATTCAAGAAAAGCTGTTGCAAAATAGCGACTGGCGTTGTAAACATAAGTAGAAAAACAGATGTATGGAGTGCAAAATTGACAAGGAAGACAAAGGACGGGATTGTGGTATATAATCTCGAAGATTTTGAAAAAATGCGCTGCGCAGGAAAGTTGGCGGCAGAAGTCTTGGATTACATAACTGATTATGTTGATGTTGGCGTTTCGACAGAATATCTTGATGGACTTTGCCGTAAGTATATCGTTGACCATGGTGCTGTTCCCGCTTGTCTTAATTATCACGGATATCCGAAATCGACCTGCATTTCTATCAATCATGTTATCTGCCATGGTATTCCCGATGACAGAAAGCTGGCCGACGGCGATATTTTGAACATTGATGTTACAGTTATTCTGGATGGCTGGTTCGGTGATACCAGCCGGATGTATTATGCCGGCAAACCCAAGCTCAAGGCAACCCGTTTGTGTGATGTTACCTACGAATGCATGATGCGCGGTATTGACGTCGTGCGACCGGGAGTACATTTCGGTGATATCGGGGCGGTGATTGAGGAATATGCGCACAAATATGGCTATTCGGTGGTCGATATGTTCTGCGGGCACGGATTGGGGCGGGTTTTTCATGATAGTCCGAATGTTATGCACTGTGGCCGCAAGGGAACCGGGCCGGTGATGGAGGAGGGGATGTTCTTTACCATTGAACCGATGATCAACATCGGTAAAAAAGACGGACTGATTTTATCGAATGGCTGGACGGCGGTTACTCGTGACAAATCGCTTTCCGCTCAGTTTGAGCATTCGCTCGGCGTAACTAAAGATGGCTATGAGGTCTTTACTTATTCCCCGAAGGGACTGGATAAACCGCCATATAAATAAGGATAAGTATGAACGAGGAACTTCCAGATTATATCGGCCATCGCAAACGGTTGAAAGAAAGATTTAGACTCGGCGGTGGCAATGATATGGCGGATTATGAGATGATGGAATTGCTGTTGATGCTTGCTATCCCGAGAAAGGATACAAAACCGCTGGCCAAGGCACTGATTAAGGAGTTTGGAAGCTTTGCCGAAGTTTTGTTTGCTTCTGATGACAAGCTGATGGCTTTCAACGGATTGAAAGAAAATACAATTCTGGTTTTTAAGATTGTACGAGAAGCAGCCTTGAGAATGACTTGGCAAAAATTGAGTGCGACCGAGGCATCGGTTTTGACCAGTTATGATGCCATTGTCGAATATTGCCGGGCGGCATCTGGTTACAAAGACAGGGAAGAATTTAGAATTATATTTTTAAACGCCCGTAACAGCATTATTGGTGAAGAAGTGCAGCAGAGAGGGAGCGTTAATGCGGTTGCCATTCATCCCAGTGAGGTTATTCGTTCGGCTGTTTTGAAAAGAGCTACTTCCCTGATTTTGGTTCACAATCATCCATCGGGAGATGTAATACCTTCACGTGCGGATATTGAAGTAACGAAGAAAATCGCGGAAGCACTAGCAATGGTGGAAATTCGGAG
>CAYXBH010000113.1:0-3767 GCA_964463185.1 uncultured Azospirillum sp.
ATTGCACTTATGGAAATAGATTGTCCGATGAACAGCACGCTGGTAATGCTTGGACGGGGATATATGCGGATTATCACCGCCTGCAGCGGCTACGAATACCTGATCCAGGATAAAGACGAGAGTGACGGAGCGGAAGTTCCCTTCACCGGTCCGGTTAATGCCCTGCTGACACAGACACTAATGCTGCGGATGAGATATGTACCCGGAACCCTGCAGGGAATGTCAGAAGACATGAACAACTATGCGCCGATTACTGAATTTATGCGGATTCGTGTAGAACGCAACGCCGGCAGTGCTAACCCTCAGGATGCCTATGGTGGCGGGTGAACATGAAGTTCAATAACGAGCTGGTTCCGTATTTTCCACCTTTTGAAGGAGAAATGCGTGAAAAACCGAAAAAACGGTGCCGTTGCAAACAGGGCAGTAAATTTAACCGCTATTGATCAATAACTGAAAAAAAACGGATCTTTTAAGATCCGGTTTTTCTTTTTTTACCAACTTTGTCGGAAAATTTCCTGCAGAGCCTGTTTTTCTTCTGCAGAGCATTCCGGGGCATAACAACGGTTCAAAGTTCCAGCATTGTGCGTTTTTATTTGTGTCAGCAAGTTATATGGCTGACCGTCAAAAATACTTTCCCAGTTTTCGCTTTCAAATATAATTTCAAAACCAAGCTCAAGACCAATACGGAATATTCCTTTGATGTTCGGATAGTGGGAAACGGTTGCCACCAGATTATAGTCGCATATTTCCGCTTCGGCAATCAGTGCTACCTTGCAGTTTTCCTGTTCGTGGCAGTTTTCGCCGAGTAGGCTTTCTTCCGCCAACACCTTGGCTTCCATTGCCAGGGCTATTGCCTGTACGCTCTGATAAGCTTTCAAAGCTGGGGAGTGCAATACCATATCGACCCAGCCAAATTGTTCCACAAGGAGTCGTGCTCCCTCGTAAATTTCTTCAGCGCCCTGGACGGTCAACGTTTTGTTGTCACAGTTATAGTCGCCGTGTCTGAAAATGACAAACCTTTTCATAATAAAAAAATTAAAAGATCAATAATTAAAATCCGTTTCCAACATAATACAAAGATTTTGAAAACGCAAGTTTTGTGATTTTTCCCTTTAAAAAATGTTTTTCGTCGTTACAATGCAGAAAACAAGAGGAAAAGAAATGGAACAAGTTGTTTTCTGGGGTATATTGTTTATAGTGGGAGTAGCTGGTTATCTGCTGACCGAGCAGGCGGCCAGACGTTCGCTTATGCGCCGGCCGGATAAGTCGGCGGCTCTGCATTATACGCTGAAAAATTTTCGCCGTGTTTCTCCCCAAATGGTGCGCAGGTTGGTGCAGGAAGGAGCCAATGTCAATTACATCGGCAATTTTGGCGAATCGCCTCTGGTGGCAGCATTGTCACGACGCCGGAGCCTGCCGGTTATTCGCGAGCTGATTAGAGCTGGCGCCCGAACAGACGGAGAAGGCGATTTAAAGAAAAATCCACTGATGGCGGCCGTTTATTATCGTAATAAGCCGGAAATTATCCGCGAGCTTCTTTCCGCCGGAGCGGATCCGCTGGTTTGTCTGGATGGGGACGGTAGTAGCCTGTTGATGCTGGCAGCGGCCTTTTATCACCGTGAGGAAATGCTGGAAACCTTGCTTGCCAAAGGCAATAAACTGAATGCTCGCAACGATGACGGGATGACAGCACTAATGGTAGCGGTGCGTTTCGGACATACTTCACGCACCGTCAAAAAACTGCTGGCGCTTGGAGCAGATAAAAATCTTTCCGACAACAGCAGCAAAACGGCGGCCGATTACCTACGCAGTAATTTCCGGCTGTGTTGGCGCCCCGGATTGCGGCGGCTTTTGCCTCTACCGAAAAAAGAACCGTTATCAAAATTTAAAACAAAAAAAGGAGCTATATAGCTCCTTTTTTAGGATTCGTCTTACTCAAACAAGTTCCACCACTGGTCGGGAATTTTGTTCCCTTTCAGCGGGAACAAAGCGTTTGAAATGAACTTGCTGTATGGTTTGCGGTCTGTATTTTTTATATGTTCCCGGATACAATCGTCCGTTTTCATCCCGGTATTCGTCAATCCAAACTGGTGGCAGAAAAGCCTGGTAGCAGATTCCGTCAATGTCGATAATGCCGCTGGCTCTGTTATGCTTGACCCGTTCGATTTTAAAAGCAAAATTTCTTGCCCGCAGTTGCTTTTCATACCGGTGCCAGATGAGGCGGAAGCTAAGATGTTTCAGAAAGAGGTTTGCCATCATGATCAGCCACAGATAAAAATGCACCACCATACCACCGCAAACAAGCACGGTCGTACAGATGTTCAGCCAGAGGCTTATCGTCAAAGCCATTTTCAGTTTGTTTTGCTGTTTCGGGAATAACGGCCTGTTCTGCCGTAAGGCATAAAGACAGGCGGAAAAGTTAAAAACAGCCCAAGCGTACATAAAAACAATCAATACATTTTCGTTCATATGCGTATATTTAAATAGTGAATAATAAAATTTCAGAATAATCAATTTAAGCAAGCTCAATGTACGAAGAAAAAACAAAAAGTCAAGGCACAAAACTAAAAAATAATAAAAAAACTGATGATTGTTATTTTGAAAACTTTGCCGTAAACTGAAAAAAAATTGAAAAAGGAAAAAACAATGGAAAACTTTTCCCGCCACCTGGCAAAAGAAATTTATCAGGGTGATGTGTTTGAACTGGCGCAAAATCACCTGCTCGGTGCTTGTCTGTGCAGTCGCATCGGCGGCATGCTGACAGCCGGTATAATTACCGAACTAGAGGTCTACGTCGGTAGCTATGATAAAGCCTGCCATGCTTGGCCGAATAAGTTGACTCCACGGACGGCCACCATGTTTTGTGCTGGCGGTTGCGCTTATGTGTTTTTTGTTTACGGAATGTATAACCAGTTTAACGTGGTAGCCGGGCCGGAGGGAACGGCCAACGCCGTTTTGATCCGTTCCCTGGAGCCGGTTGCCGGCATTGAGGAAATGCAGCGCAGACGCAAATGCGAAAATATAGCCAACCTGACCACCGGTCCCGGTAAATTATGTCAGGCTCTGGCCATTACTCGCTGGGAGCACAACGGAATAGACCTTGGCGGCAGACTGCTCTGGATTTCTCCTAGAGAAAAGGAATATCCCTTTGTTGCCCGTCCGCGGATAGGGATCGACTATGCCGAAGAATATAAGGATAAACCATGGCGTTTTTATATTCCAAACAACCGCTTTGTTAGTAAAAAATAAATATCCTGAGGTGGCCGACAGTTTATCAGGGGAACAAAATATGAAAAAACATCACTTCAAAAGCGGTGTTTTAACTGACCGATTCGCAGATTATTTCAACTCATATTTAAAACTTAATGTAGAGAAGAGACTGTAGCCACTTGACATAGACGTTGTTCATGACAATTTTATCTGCTGGTTCCATGTTCGGTTCCTGTCATATCTGCCGTATCAAGCTTTCGTATTTTCCAAGCAAAAGTTTCAGCCTGTCTTTTTTCAGGATATTGTCGATATCCCAATCCTGATTAGTTAGCCATCTGCCGGAAAAATCGTCAAATTCTTGAGAATCGGGGAAAACCGGACTTTTTTCCATCGTTTCTGGAGCAGCCTGTTGACGATATCCAAACAGGCAAAAAAGATCGCGATTACATAAATGATAACAGATACTTTGTGTATTAAGTTAATAATTAGAATAACGGTAATCAAAACACTCTGTTCCATAAGACATAGTATTTTTAGACTATAAAAATATTTTACCC
>CAYXBH010000114.1:0-3761 GCA_964463185.1 uncultured Azospirillum sp.
TAACAAAATACTTTTTGCAGAAATATCGCCCAGTAGAAAACGATAAGACGACAAGTAATGCCGATTGCGAGCAGTTTTTCCTAGATACAGGTCTGACGAAGCATCTGCAAAGCCTTTTCCCAGTTTTTGACATTCGCCGGTAAAAAATTCGCAGCATAGCGCAGATTCTGATATAACAAGCTGTTCTCTGAACAGTTTTTTGTTTCCGAAACAAAAGTAAAATTTGACGAAAAACTAGACAAAGATATTTTTTTGTGTTATTACTTGTTATAAGGAAAGGAAAGAGAGGAAAATGAAAAACCTGAATCTAACTTCTCGGGAAATTGAAGAAATAATAGCAATCGTCGAGCGGATAAAACAGACGGGAGCGTACAAAAACTATCTTGAAGGTGTGCGGGTCATGTCCAAAAGAGCGGAGCAGCTTCCCGGCGATGGAGATGCCTTTTCCAAAATTGGTGCCGCCTTGCGAAAAGATACCCGTCCTGCCTTTTTGAGACCGTTGCTTCGCGGTCAGGAAAAAATCAGCAATACCCTGCGGTCGGAATTTAAACAGAAAAGAATGCAGAGATTGCTGAAAAATGAGGAAGTTAACCAATTTTTATATAGAAAGCTGTATATTGAAACTCAAAAAGCCACAACACAACAGGAGGACGAAATGAGCAATACGGAACAAAATCAGACAGAAACCAAGAATACGGAACTGTTCCAGCGTCCGGATTATGATGCGGCATTTTATGAGAGTGAGCGTTTTAAAGAACTTAGCTTGGGCAAAGAACTGACCGCCGAGGAATTAAAAAAACTGGCCGAAGAATACGAAAAATGGCAGGAAAACCAAAAGCAGGAAGATCAAAACGAAGGTGAAAACGAAAACACTGATGCGGAAAATGCCGGTGAAAGGGATAATGAAAACGAAGCAGACGGCGTGGAAAATAACGAAAACGACAACGAAAGCGTTGATGGCTTAGATGAAGAAAATACGGGCGAACCTCTTGCTGAAGAAAACAGCGATAAAGGAAATTCTGATGCAGAAAAAGCGTCAACCGCTTTAGAAATCAGTAGTGAAGAAGAAAACGAACAACGCACGGAAGAACAAAATGTCCCTGGCTGGGTCGAAAAATATAATGCCGCCCTGATAAAATGGGGAGAGGAAAACAATGATAAATGGATCCGCGATAACGAAGAGGGCGAAAACGGAACCCGTCCGGTCGGTTTGAAAGGAAAATTCAAAAGCGGTGTAAAGCTGCACTATACGGCCGAAGACAAGGTTACCATCAAAGCGCCGGAAGACGAGCAGATATCAGCCAAACATTTTGCTGCCGTGATTGCCCTTGCCAAAAAAAACGGACAGGATATCAAACTGGGCCAGACAATGAATCCGGAGTTTAAATCCGCACTGATCGAGGCCTGCGCCAAAGGCGGCGTTATGATGCAGAGTTTAAGCGAAGAAGACAAACGTCTTTATGACAATTTTGTCCCAAAAGCTGAGGAACAGGCAAAAGAAAACAATGACAGGCCTCAAACCCGTGCATCAGTGGTAAAAGATACCGACGAACAGGGAAATCCCCTCTACAAAGTCAACCCGCGTATCGTCGAGGGCTGGCTGACCATGTATCAGAACAAAGTGGCGGGCAAGAGCGAGGCTTTCGATAAAGAAATCGCAACCTTTGAAGAACAGCTTGCCGGCGGGGCATATCAGGTTACCGGTGAAGAAAAAGCCCGAGCGCAGCTTTTGATGATGAAATATGCGCAGGCCATGGGCAAAGGCGACAAAGAACAAGCTAACTTGTGTGTAACCGCCCTACAGAGGTATGGAGCCGATACAATTGTCCGCAACCCGGAGCCAGATGGTAAAGATAAAATAACAACCAAACCTTATAGTGAGCGCTCCGACGAAGAAAAGGCGAAAATTGATGCCGCAACTGAAAAACTGTTGCCCAAAAAAGCGCAAGGGTACGATTCAGTACTCATGCAGACAATCATGAAGACTCGCAGACAGAGCCGGGAATAAAAAGGTTTACAAGTACAAAATACCGATTATTAGAAATTCGCAAAAGGAGCACAAAATTTGACAAAAAAGATTTGACGGTCCGTAGTTTTTATGCTATAGTACTAGCAAATATAACAAAATAACAATTTTCAGGAGATAAAGTCATGGCAATAAATGCTAAAGAAGCGGCAGAACAGATCAGAAATGGCAACTTTGCTGATGCCGACGAGTTATATGATGCTCTGAATGGTCAGAAAGAATATAACGAAGAATTCGGCAAGCTTCTGCAACACATTGAAACAAAAGTAAAGTTGGATATAAGTTTGTACTCCAATCTAACATTTTCTGCCGCGTCTGTTGACAAGCTGAGTGCGGAGGTCAACCCACTGGACGAAAAGGATCCAGCCTTTGTCGATGCCCGCGCCAGACTTGCAAATGTTGAACTGTGCCAAACCGTAAAAGAAAAAGGCAAGGATGTCATTAAAACCGTAGAAGGCAAAGAACGCAATCAAATGATTGCGCAGATTGTCGCGGCTGCCAAGTTGGAAACGGACAGCGAACTTCGCGGCGCCAGCAACCCGGAATCACCAACGGCCAGAATATTTATGAATGAGGTAAACGAAGACCGCCGGAAAGCCATCTATCAGGATACACTGAACGAAAAAATTGATCTTGCACTTCTGCAGAGCTTTTTGGTCAGCGAAGAGAAAAAGATCAATGAAGAAATGGCTCAAAAATATAATGGCGACGAGAAAAAAGCGGTCGAAGAAGCAAAAATCCTGCTTTCCGCCCGAACTAAAGAGCTTAAAACAAAAATTGCCAACCTTGGCAAAGCAGGTGCCGAAAAAGTTAAAATCAATGTTGAAGGTGCCATCGGTTATTGCGCCCAAACGGCTGCTCATGCCGAAGAACGCTTAAACGAATATAAGGCTAATGTCAAAAAAATTGCCGATCGCATCAACAAAGGTTTGGCCAAATTAAAAGACCGGGGCAAAGAGCTACGCAACGACTGGCAGAAAGTCAGAGCCGTTACCAACAAAATCTTTGAAAAATGCAACCAGAGAATGGCTAGCGGTATAGTTGCTTTCAACAAAGGTTGCAAACACGTCTGGAAAAACAAATACGAAATTGCCTTAAGCGTCGCCAAAGCCTTAAATAAAAACAAATACGAAATCGGGGTCGATATGGTTGCTGCTGCAGGTTTTGCGTTAACGGTCAGCACTGGTGGCACGGCGGCTTTGGTCGGCGGTACGGCTTACGCAGCTTATACAATCGGACGCCGGGTTTTATACGAGGCATATAAGCAGAAAAAAGAACACCCGGAGAAAAGCTATAAAGAAATTTACAAGAACCCGAAATTTATAAGCAAAACCGTATTTTCGGTTGGTGCTGCGGCTCTGAGCTGGGGTATTGCCTCCACCGCAGCCGAAGCAGGAGCCAATGTGGCTACTCAGACGGCAGCGGAAGTGTCCAAGCAACTGGCAGCACAAAAATTGCTGCGCCGGACGGTAACGATGGCTGGTGCCGTAACCAGCAATATCGTTGGTGTAGCAACGGCCAAAGATGCCGAAGAGCGTAAGAAAGAATGGAAGAGTCTGGGACTATCTGCCGTCGGCGCGGGGGTTGTCATGTGGGTTGCTTCGGCTTGTGATAATGATGGTGATCGTCCGACGGAAAAAATCAGAATGCCGGGAGATGATATTGCCGAACAGGATATTGTAAAAACGGATACAATCAATGTTGCTCAGCAGCCAGATATCATAAAAACGGATAC